>USPT01000139.1 GCA_900556705.1 uncultured Collinsella sp. | reverse complement strand
GGTGTCCTCGCGGAGCATGCTTTTGGCTGCATGTCCAAGCGTCTTGCCGGTAGGGGCGGTAGGCGTGCCGAAGAGGTCGTTCTGGAGCCGGCGCTTATCGTAAAGGGCAGCGTGCTCGAACTTACTAAACACAACTAAACACGTTTACCAATTTGCAGAGACCGAATGTGGAGCACCTGTGACAGACAGTGCCGCAGGTGAATGTCGCGTTTTGCTAATCCATATTGCAAATCAGGATGATAAAACGTTTTTTCACCACGATAAAACGTTTTAGCAAATATACTAGTCCCAACGAAAGGTTGCCGTATCGGAGGGTGACCGCGCAGCGAAGGGACATAAACAATGGCTAAAACACTGGGTACGCCGTGGCAAAAACTGGGACATGAGGTTCCGGCTTCCGAGCTCGAGGGCGTCGACCTGTATTGGCGCGCATCGAACTATCTGTCCGTCGGTCAGATCTACCTTCGCTCCAACCCGCTGATGCGCGCTGACTTTGTCGACGAGAAGACCGGCGAGGTGCGCGACTTTGGTCGTCCGGACGTTAAGCATCGCCTGGTTGGTCACTGGGGCACCACGCCTGGCATCAACTTCCTGTTCGGACACGTCAACCGTCTCATCGCCGACCACAACCAGAACGCCATTTTCTTGATGGGCCCGGGCCACGGTGGCCCTGCCGGCACCGCCCAGTCGCTGCTCGATGGCACCTACCGCGAGATCCGCCCCGACATCACCAATGACGAGGCCGGCCTGCAGAAGTTCTTCCGTCAGTTCTCCTACCCCGGCGGCATTCCGAGCCACTTTGCGCCCGAGACGCCCGGCTCCATCCATGAGGGCGGCGAGCTCGGCTACACGCTCAGCCACGCCTACGGTGCCGTCATGGACAACCCGAGCCTGCTGGCCGTGGCCGTGGTGGGCGACGGCGAGTCCGAGACCGGTCCGCTCGCGACTTCTTGGCAGTCAAACAAGCTCGTGAACCCGGCAACCGACGGTATCGTCCTGCCGATCCTGCACCTCAACGGCTACAAGATCGCCAACCCCACCATCCTTGCCCGCGTTTCCGATGAGGAGCTCACCAAGTTCTTTGAGGGTATGGGCTATAAGCCGCACTTCTTTGTCGCCGGCTTTGACGACGAGAGCCACGCAAGCATCCACGAGCGCTTTGCCGCCCTGTTTGAGCAGGTTTTTGACGAGATTTGCGACATCAAGGCCGCCGCGCAGGCCCAGGCCGCCGCGGGCGAGACCGTGGTTCGCCCGGCCTACCCCATGATCGTGTTCCGCACGCCCAAGGGTTGGACCTGCCCCAAGCAGATCGACGGCAAGAAGACCGAGGACTCCTGGCGCGCCCATCAGGTGCCGCTGGCGAGCGCCAAGGACACCCACGAGCACTTCCGCGTGCTGCGCGAGTGGCTGCGTTCCTACAAGCCCGAGGAGCTCTTTACGCCCGAGGGCCAGGTGCGCCCCGAGGTGACGGCCTTTATGCCGACCGGCGAGCTGCGCATCGGCGCCAACCCCAACGCAAACGGCGGCAAGGTTCGTCGCGAGCTCGAGCTGCCCGATATTCACGCCCACGAGATTCCCGTTGCCGAAAAGGGTCACGGCTGGGGCTCCACCGAGGCCGCCCGCGTCTTTGGCGAGTACACTGCCGACGTTCTGGCTAAGAACATGGACGATTTCCGCATCTTCGGTCCCGACGAGACCGCGTCCAACCGTCTGCAGGCTGCCTACAAGGTGACCAAGAAGCAGTGGGACGCCGGCTTCTACGAGGACGAGGCCAACGACGAGCTGCTCGCCGGTTCCGGCAAGGTTGTCGAGCAGCTGTCCGAGCATCAGTGCGAGGGCTTCCTCGAGGCCTACGTGCTCACCGGCCGCTCCGGCGTGTGGAGCTCTTATGAGAGTTTTGTCCATGTGGTCGACTCCATGGTCAACCAGCACTGCAAGTGGCTCGAGGCTACCAAGCGCGAGATTCCGTGGCGTGCCCCCATCAGCGGTCTCAACATTTTGCTGTCGAGCCATGTCTGGCGTCAGGACCACAACGGCTTCTCTCATCAGGATCCCGGCTTTATCGACCTGCTGCTCAACAAGGCCAATGAAACGCACATCGTGAACGCCTACTATCCGGCCGACGCCAACATGGCTCTCGCCGTGGCCGAGCGCGTCTACCAGTCCACCGACTGCGTCAACGCCATCTTCTGTGGCAAGCAGCCCGCCCCGACCTTCCAGACGGTCGACGAGGCCAAGGCAGAGCTCGCCGAGGGTGTTGCGACCTGGGAGTGGGCATCGACCGCCAGCTCGCTCGCCGAGGCCGACGTCGTGGTCGCCACGTGCGGCGACGTGCCGACGCTCGAGGCCCTGGCTGCAACCGACATGCTGCGCGAGCTGGGCATCAAGGTGTGGTTCGTCAACGTGGTCGATCTGCTCAAGATTCAGAACGTCTGCGAGAACGACCAGGCCATCAGCGATGAGCGCTGGGCTGAGCTGTTTGGCCGCGGCGAGAAGCCCGTGCTCTTTGCATTCCACGCCTACGCCGGCACGATTCGCCGTCTGATCTGGAACCGCCCCGGCCACGATGCCTTCCGCGTCCACGGCTACGAGGAGAAGGGCTCCACGACCACGCCGTTCGACATGCTGCGCCTGAATAACATGGACCGCTGGGCCCTGGCCGCCGACGTGTTGCGCATGGTCGACGCCGATAAGTTTGCCGAGCAGATTGATGAGTGGGAGGCCTTCCGCACCGAGGCCTTTGAGTTCGCGTGCGACGAGGGCTTCGATCACCCGGCCTTTACCGACTGGGTCTGGCCCGACGCCGCAGCCGCGACTGCTGCCGACGGCGCGCTTTCCGCAACGCAGCTAACTGCCGGCGACAACGAGTAGGTAGGCATCCGGGACGGTCTCGCGCTGGGGCCTGCTCCGGGCGGGTTGCCTTGCTCCGGGAAGTGGGCTTCGCGAACTTCCCAGAGCAAGGCAACCCGCCCGGAGCAGGCCCTCTCGACCGTTTCGATATGCGGGGGCTGATTCTTTTTTATGTAATGGGGACCTTGCTTACGCTGCCCTGGAAGCCGTGCATCTAACTATGGTCAGCCAAGATTACATTGCCGGGGCCGGGGAGGCATGCTTTGTTTTGAGAAGTTCGCGGAGCCCACTTCTCAAAACAAAGCATGCCTCCCCGGCCCTCGTCCGTGAACTTTTCCGCTGGGCGAGTCATAGACGCCGTGCGCCGATAGGGTAAGGCGGCGGCTTGAAATTGGTGCTATATTCGGCTTGAGTTGTTTAATGCTAGTACGGGAGGCTGATATGGGGCTGTTCAAGAAGAAAAACCCGCAGGATGCCTTTGATCCCGATGTGTTTACCATCACGGATACGATTTTGGACCCACCGCGGTTTACGTTTTTGCCGGCTATCTACCAGGATGCCACGCGCCGCAAGTGGGCCGTGCATCAGCGCGGCGGCGAGCCGAAGATTTTTGACTATGCGGA
>USPT01000138.1 GCA_900556705.1 uncultured Collinsella sp. | reverse complement strand
AGGCATCGGTTTCGAGCTTGCCCTCGAGTGATGCCGCAATCTTGGCGCGCACGTCTTCGCCGGCCTTAAGGCCTTCGAGTCCCTCAAAATGGGGCGTCAGCGCGCGTGGATCGATATCGATGGGCACAGAGCCCTGCAGCCCCGTAACGGTCTCGTTGCCCAGGGCGTCGACATCCACGTATTCAATGGCAAACGCATGGCCCGAAGCTGTCGCGTTGAGCGCGTTGCTGCTGTCGGCAAGGCGGAAATGACCCTCGCCAACGGTCTTGCCATCCTGGAATGAGGCATCGCTCAGCGAGTCGCCGTACGTCATGCGCATGCGGGTCGGGAGATAGTACGGGAGATAGTACGGGAGATAGTACGAAGCCGTCTGCTTGTGCTCCGTATCGTAATTGCGCTGATAGATGCTCCGGGCCAGCGCCGCATCAACAAAGTCGGATGCGATGATGCCAATGTGCTTGAGGTAATCTGACTTTGTATCCTCGATGCCGCTGGGATTGATGTACGGGCTCTTATACAGATGCTCGTTGACTACTCGTGCCGAGGTAAAAGGATTGCCTCCGTGCGACAAGCCCGTGCAGCTGGTGTAGTTGATAGACCAGCAACGCTCCAGGACTTTCTCCTTGGCCCCGTTATCGTCCTCGACATCTACCTCGTTGCGCGTGCGCCCGGTCGTTTCCTTCAGCGCATTATCGACCCAGCTGAGCTTGTCGGTTCCCGTGAGTTTGTACTTGTCCTGGGCGTATACCTTGGTGCAATAGGGCTCTTCATTGCCCGTTTCCCCTATGGCTTCAAATCCCCGCGCATCTTGGACGAGACACATCGACTGCCCGGAATGCGCCTTGATCTTGTCATCCCATTGGGTGAGGTCGAGGCCCCACGTGTGGCCGCTTACGCTGTTGCCGGCGAGCCCAAATCGACGCAGCAGGACGATCTTTCCGCGCACCTCGCCCAGCGTGGGGACGTGGCTCGACGTGTAGAACAGGTTGGGGTTATCGGCCATAACCTTGGCGAAGGTCGTCGTTATGCTTTCGTCGGTAGCCTCATCGTTGCCGCGCGATGCGAGCATGATGAGCGCTTCTGACGGGTTTTCGTTCAAAAATGTTTTGAAGTACCCGATGACATCGGAGAGATGCAGATAGTTCCCGTCTTTTTTGAGTAGGTAGAAAATCCCGTGGTCGATGCCGGGGTCATCGCCCTTTCCGAGCCGGATATCAAAATAGCGAATGCCTTCGAGCAACTGCGTGGGAATGTAATCCTGCTGGCATTTTACTTGCGAGGATTGGGGCTCAGTGTCGTTGTCCACGCTGCAGGTGCCCGAATCGTGCGTACCCGGGATGCTCAGCTCGTCGAGGAACTTGTCGTCGTCGACGTATTTCATCCAACATGGTCCGTCGACGTAGCTGCTGTACGTGATCCAGTCGAGGCTGCTAACCGTGGCATCGTTCTTTTTCATGTCGTAACCGATAAGTTCGAGCTCCCACGGAATGCTCTTACTCTTATGGCAGATCTTATTGTTGTCCTGGTCTTTGCCGTTCGATTCTATTGCTAGGTACTTAATGTCTTTTTTCTCGGTTTCTTTCTCGACCGTGCGGTCTCGGATGATGTAGGTTCCGTTTGATTGACGCTCGAACGCAAAAGCGCGGCTGGGCTTGTTGTCATACTCGCCGCCCCATACGTGGATGACCTTTCCATCTTTGTCCGAGTCGTCGTCGACCGACCAAATGCTGTAGCCCGTCTTTTTATGCTCTTCGAAATTGAGCAAGGTGCGGATGGCGTACCAGTTTGTATCGTCCTTCTTGGTCGTTACGTTCTCAAGGATGAGCTTGCTGGACGTGCCGTCGTTAAACAGGTGGCAGACGTTGCCGCGAACGTTGCCGTCTTGGTTGACGCTCGCGGTGCGAAAATAGCCCGCGGGGCGAAGGCGAATGACGAAATTGTGGAGGCTGTCCGACGCTGTGGCAGCGTCGTCTGCAAATGCCGCGCGCACGGGAAGGCCCAATCCCGCGGTTTCGGGCAGGCTTACAAAAGGCGACAATGCTGCGAGTCCTAGGCCCAACGTGAATGCTCGACGGCTGATGGCGTGGTGTTCGGTCATAACTTCTCCATTCGCAGAGTGCGGTTATGCGATAGTTTTGGTCACTATACTGCTCAGATGTTTAAAGATGCTGGTTTAATTGCCTGCGCGGCACAATAAATCGGCGGGCGGACGTGTTGGGGCGTTTGTCGTTTTCGTACTGTTGCCACATTTGGGGCGGTTCCGACGTCCGGCATCCTCGCGTTCGTCGGCTACAGGCATAAGAAAGGGAGGGTCGGTTTACCGGCCCTCCCTGGGTACGAAGCACTGGGGTACCGTCGCTTGTTTGCACTGCGACCGTGTTTTCCGTTGCACTCGCCAGTCGCTTAGCGCTTGATCTCGATATCGTCGAGCTTGACGTCCATGGCCTCGGTCTTGGCCTCGGCGATGTCGTCGGCAAATTCCAGAGACTTCATCATGGTCTCGACGGCGTCCTTGTGCTCCTCGACGTTGTCGATACGCACATACACACTGCCCCCGTCAACGTCGGTGAAGTATTCGGTCGTTACGCCGCCCGAGTGCGTGAAGTAGGCACTGCGCCAGGTCTTGCCGTTGTACTTAACGGAATCGCCCTCGGTCCATCCGGAGTTGGCCTTCCACTTTGCCTCGTAGTCGAACAGCTCGTCGGCGTTCTTGTCAGAGTCGAAGACAGGGATGAAGCGATCGCTGGCGTGCTCGCTCTCGGTGAACTTAAACTGGGCCCTGTCGGCCGTGTCGCCTGCGACGTCGGTGATCTCGACGCCCTCGGGGACCTCGACCTTAAACCAAATGAAGTCGGTCCTCATATCCACGGCTGGCTTTTCTGCTCCACCGCCACCGCGACTTCCGGTAGCGCCGCCGCTGCCACCGCAGCCCACCAGGGCAACTGCGGCAAAGAGGCTTATGCAGAGGGTGAGAATCGCAAAGGCCTTCTTTTTCATGGTCGTGTCCTCCTCGATCTGTAACCGCCCACGGATTACCTGCCTTTACTGTACGCGTGGACGGCTCACTAGGGTGGGCCATGTGTCCCATTCTGGGGGCTGGAATTGCGCCGACAAGTGGCAATATGTGCGGTCGCAAAAGAGGGGAGAGCCGATGCTGTCGGCCCTCCCCGGGGTTGGGCGCCCGGTGTTTTAAAGGGGCGCGTGTACGCGGGCGTTGCCCCAACAGGTTCCTTGTTTATAGATATGCCCCAGTTTGTGACGTCCGGAAGTCCCGAAAGGCGGGCCATGTTTCCCATGTTTGCGGTGCCGACGCCTATCGTTCGTCATAGAAATCCGCGATGACCAGGTGCGCTGACGCTTATGTACTTATGGGCTAGACTATGCACCATTATGTGATCGATGCGGTCGGTCGGTGGTTGCCGCCCGACCGATGTATATGACTTGAAGGTGCATGCGTATGAGCCAAGAGATGATGGACAAGACCTGCCGCGGGTTTGCCGAGGCGCTGG
>USPT01000137.1 GCA_900556705.1 uncultured Collinsella sp. | reverse complement strand
TGCGTATCACACGGTCGACGCGACGAGCCTGCCCGAGGGCGCGACGGCCCAGTACAGCACCGACGGCAAGAACTGGTCCTCCGAGGCCCCCAAGATTCGCGACGTTGGCACGCTGACCGTTGTCTACCAGGTGACGATCGACGGTGCGACTGCCGAGGGCGAGGTTACGCTCGAGGTCAAGCCGCGCGCGATCACGGTCACCGCCCAGGACGCTTCTAAGACCTACGGCGAGGCCGACCCCGTGTTTACGTGGGCGATCACATCCGGCGAGCTTGTCGAGGGCGAGAGCCTTCAGGGCATTGAGATTAAGCGCGAAGATGACGACAACGTGCGCGACGGCGGCTATGCTCTGCACCTGACGCAGGCCCAGGACGCTAACCCCAACTACAACATCACGTTTGTTGACGGCGTGTTCACCATCAACCAGCGCGTGCTCACTGTGAAGTGGGGTACCAGCGAGTTTGTTTACGATGGCAAGGAGCACTGCCCCGAGGCGACGCTCGGCAACGTTATCGACGACGATGACCTTGGCGCGACCGTCGAGGGCTCTCAGACCGAGGTTGGCACCTATACCGCGACCCTCACCGCACTGACGGGCAAGGCTGCTGGCAACTACGCACTTCCGACTGAGGGCCTGACGTGCGACTTCTCCATCAAGAACGCCGCGCAGGGCGCGCCGGTGGTCCAGGCTGCGGCCGAGACCGTGAGCGGCAAGCGTGACGGCAAGATCACGGGTGTCGACGCGACGATGGAGTGGCGCGCCAAGGGTGCCGCCGAGTATCAGGCGGTGGGCGAGGGCGTGACCGAGCTTACGGGTCTTGCCGCCGGCACGTATGAGGTGCGCTACCAGGCCAAGGCCAACTACGACGCTTCTTTTGCCACCGAGGTTACCGTGGCGGCCGGTCCCAAGCTGGTCGTGTCACTGCCGAGCAATCAGGTGGGCTACGCGCTCACCGCGACGGCAACCGAGCTCGACTGGCACGGCGCCGCAACGCTCACCATGAGCATCGACAGCGCGTATTTTGCGGGTAAGGACTACGCCGTCAAGGTCAACGGCACGTCCGTTTAGCTTTCCGCCAAGGGCACCTATGAGCTCAAGGATGTCGAGGGCGACGCGAATGTGACGGTCGAGGGTATCCTCAAGCACGAGCCCGACGGCTCCGGCTGGGCACACGACGCCAAGAACCACTGGCATGTCTGCCGCTGCGGCGAAGTTCTCGACAAGGCCGAGCATACCTTTGAGTGGGTCGTCGATAGGCCGGCGACCACCGAGGCCAAGGGCGAGAGGTACCAGAAGTGCACCGTCTGCGGCGAGAAGGGCAAGACCGAGGAGATCGCGATTCTGGCACCAGAGATCATCGACGGCAAGGGCCAGACGATGGTGGTCGACGCCGCCAAGGACCTGAGCTTCCGCTCGAGCGCGCCGCTCAGGTACTTCCAGAAGGTGCTGGTCGACGACAAGGAGGTCGCCGTCGAGAACTACGTGCTCACCGAGGGCTCCACGATCGTGACGCTTAAGGCGAGCTTCCTGAATACACTCGGCGTGGGCGAACACAAGCTGAGCGTGGTTTCGACCACGGGCACGGCCGAGACGAACTTTACCGTTGCCGAGGCTGCCAAGCCCGCTCCTGGCCAGGCAACCACGACTACTACGACCACGACTACGACTTCCAAGCCTAAGAAGAAGGCTGGCAAGGAGACGTTGCCTGAGTCCGGCGACAGCACGTACGTCATTGCTGGCGCCGTACTCGCTGCCGGCATGGCGGCTCTGCTGCTGGCTTGGGCCATGAAGCGCCGCGCGTAGTCGCGCGCCAGTCCCCAGCGGGCCCGGATCGAGCGATTCGGGCCCGCTTCTATGCCAACCGCCTCTCGGACCAAGACAAAACGGGCTGCTCGAATCTTGGGGCGGGTCCATTTTCAACTATCCTCAGCTTGCCAGTTCGAAAATGGACCCGCCCCAAGATTGAATCTTTATTCCAACTTTACACCTGGCTTTACAGCTGTCTTGTCAGCTGTAAAGCCAGGTGTCATACTAAAGCTCCAAGATTCGCCAAAAGAGAGGGGCCTTGATGGCACAGAGCGCGAACATGGATGCATCGGAGCTTGCACGCGATATCGCGGCCGGCCTGGCATCGGCAACGACGGCAACGGAGCGCGCGGCACTGGTGCCCGCAGAGCTCGTCGAGGCCATTCATCAGCTAAAAACCCAACGTGACGCAGTGATCCTGGCGCACTATTATGTGGCGCCCGAGGTCCAGGCCGTTGCCGATTACGTCGGCGACAGCTTCTACTTGGCAAAGCTCGCCAAGAGCCTGCCGCAGCAGACTATCGTGCTGTGCGGCGTGGAGTTTATGGGCGAGAGCGCCAAGCTGCTCAATCCCACCAAGACCGTGCTGCTGCCCGAGCCGGGCGCGGACTGTCCCATGGCGCACATGGTCAAGCGCGAGACGGTCGACGCGGCGCGCGCCGAGTATGGCGACGACCTGGCCGTGGTGTGCTACGTCAACTCCACGGTCGAGATCAAGAGCTGGAGTGATGTGTGCGTTACCAGCTCTAACGCCGTCAAGATCGTCTCCGAGCTGCCGCAGCAGCACATCTTGTTCATTCCCGACCAGAACCTGGGCCGCTTTGTGGCCGAGCAGGTGCCCCAAAAGCACGTCATCCTCAACAACGGCTACTGCCCGCGTCATCACATCATCACCGTCGAGCAGATCGTCGACGCGCAGGAGGCGCACCCCGACGCGCTCGTGCTGGCTCACCCCGAGTGCAAGGCCGACGTCCTGGCCGAGGCTGACTACATCGGCTCTACTGCCGGCATCATCAAGTATGCCGAGGAGTCGGACGCGAGCGAGTTCATCATCGTGACGGTCCGCGGCGTGCTCTACGAACTCGAGCGCCGCTGCCAGGGCACCGGCAAGAAGTTCTACTTCCCTGCGGTGCAGCCCACCTGCGTCAACATGGATCTCATCACGCTCGAAAAGCTCGTGCACTGCCTGGAGACGGGCGAGGGCGAGGTGCAGATTGGCGTGTCGGATGAGGCCGCCGATCAGGCCAAGCTCACGCTCGACCGCATGCTCGAGTACGCGGCACGCTAAGCCAATGTGACATGAGGGACCATCCCTTATGCCACAGTACAAGGGAGAGGATTCCTGTGGAAACCAAACAATACCCCGATATGGAGTGTGACGTCGTCATTGCCGGTTGCGGCGTGGCGGGCCTGTATGCGGCTCTCAATCTGCCGACGAGCACGCGCGTAATCATGCTCTCCAAGGGCGCTGTCGACGAGTGCGATTCGATGCTCGCGCAGGGCGGCATCTGCGTACTGCCCGAGGGTTCTGACTACGATGCCTTCTTTGAGGACACTATGCACGCCGGCCATTACGAGAACCGCCGCGAGAGTGTAGACATCATGATTCGCTCGAGCCGTTCGGTCATCAACGACCTGCTGGCCATGGGCGTGGACTTTGAGCGGAAGGCCGACGGCAGCCTCGACTTTACCCGCGAGGGCGCGCACAGCCGCCCGCGCA
>USPT01000136.1 GCA_900556705.1 uncultured Collinsella sp. | reverse complement strand
GTGAGTGGGACGCCGAGGGCGCCGCGACCGCCGTTCAGGAGGCTGGCGACGACAGTCTGCAGGCTTCGGTCGGTCTCGATACCCCGACCTTTGCCGATGCGCTGCCCACGGGCGATTACCTTCAGGCCTATTCCGAGGAGCAGGGCCTTGGCTTTGCCGGCCAGGCCGCGATGTATATTCTTTCGGGCGTGATTGGCGTGGCGGTGCTCACCATCGCATTCCGCCTGATCTCGCTGACGGTTAAGGAAAGCGGTGCTCATGGCAATAGCCGAGCTGCCTAGCTGGCTTGCGGCCGAGGAGCGATATGAGCCCGTGGGGGCTCGGCATCGTGTGATGCAAAAGAATGTCCTGCACCTGGCGAACCTGCTTGAGCGGGTTCGCCTGGGCGGAGGCGCGCACGAGGGCGGGTCGATGGTCGACCGCGCCCTTTCTTGCGTTTCGGCTCCGGTGCGCCTGGTGGGGATGTTCGTTTGCGTCCTGTGCGTGTGTCTGACGCAGAGCCCGCTGTACCTGATGCTGATGGCGGCTATCGCGCTGGTGCTGGTCGCGGTGCGCCCCGCGCGCGGGTTGCGCGCGACTTTTGTACCGGCGCTTGGCGCCACGGGGCTTGCGGTGGTTCTGGCGCTGCCTGCCCTGTTGCTGAGCGCGTCTGCCATGGGCGCCATGCTCAAGATCGCGCTCAAGACGTTTATTAATGTGTCGCTGGTGCTGGGTGTTTCGTGGACGCTCACCTGGAGCCGCATGTCGGCGGCGCTCAAAATGCTGCACCTGCCCGACGAGGTTATCTTTACGTTTGATATGGCGCTCAAGCATATTGAGGTGCTGGGACGCACGGCGCACGATCTGTGCGAATCGGTCATGCTGCGCAGCGTCGGTTCCGCGCCTGCGGGTTTTTCGCGCACCGATTCGCTGGCGGGTATCATGGGCATGACGTTTATCAAGGCGATGGAATGCAGCCGCGCGATGGACGAGGCCATGCTTTGCCGCGGCTTTGCCGGTACGTATCCGGCGCCCGCGCGCGCCGGGTTTGGCTGGCGCGATGCGGTCTATGCGGCCGGCGTGGCGCTGCTGTCAGTGTTGTGCGCCGTGCTGTAGTGCGGGCGGCCGAGCCGTCGATGTGAGTAGGGAAGGGCGACGTTTTGACGATCGATATGAATAGTGCGGCGGGCACGAACGGTGCGGGCGGCGCCGAGGTCGCGCCGCTCATCGAGCTGCGCGACGTAGTGTTCTCCTATGCGGGACATACGGTTGTCGATGGTGTGTCGCTGCAGGTCGATCGTGGTGAACTCGTTGCCCTGCTCGGTCCCAACGGCTGCGGTAAGACGACGATTATGCGCCTTATTAACGGCCTTGAACTCGCGGACGCAGGGGCATACCTGTTTGACGGGCACGTGATCGATGCGGCGTTTCTAAAGGATTCCGCGGCCGCTCAGCGTTTTCATCAGCGCGTGGGCTTTGTGTTCCAGAATGCCGATGCGCAGCTCTTTTGCGCCACGGTCGGCGAGGAGGTCGCGTTTGGCCCCGCCCAGATGGGGCTGCCGGCAGACGAGCTCGAGCGCCGCGTGCGCGATGCCATGGGGCTGTTCCAGGTTGCCGACCTTGCCGACGCCTCTCCCTATCAGCTCTCGGGCGGGCAAAAGAAACGCGTTGCGCTGGCTGCGGTGGTGTCGATGAACCCAGATATCTTGGTCCTCGACGAGCCTACCAATGGGCTCGACGAGGATTCATGCGATATCGTGGTCAACTTCTTGCTGGCCTACGTCGCGGCGGGTAAGACGGTCTTGATGAGCACGCATCACCAGGATTTGGTGCGACGCCTGGGTGCCCGTGCAATCTATATCGATCGATATCACCATGTGGTCGAGGCGCCTTCGCCGTCGTATGGAACCGAAAGCGGTGCTACGGACTAGTTGCTGCGTAGAGCGTGCGTAGCTGCCCGCGTGGCTTTGCCGTGATGGTATAGTTATCCAGGTTTTTATGGGGGTGGCTATGCCAAGCTGGAACATTCATATCGCTCAGACGGAGCGTTTGCTGGAGCGCACCGGTGCGCTTGCCAATAGCGTGCGCGACCGCAATGCCTTTTTGTTTGGCTGCGTGGTTCCGGATATCTTCGTGGGCTATATGGTTCCTGGCATCGCCGATCCCATCCCGTACCGCATTACGCACTTTGCAAAGCCCGAGCCTATCCCTAAGCCGCGCGAGCACGAGTTCTGGGATACCTATGTGGCGCCGCTGCTCAAAGGGGCGCCTGTTGGTACGCCGGCTGCCGCGATCTCGATCGCCGAGGAGCGCGAGCGACTCAATCGGGTGCATTATCCCCAACGCTACAAGGACGCCGAGCCGGTTGCCGGTCCCGGTGCTAGCGAGCTTTCGCTCGCGCCCGATGACGTGGCACAGTCGCTGCTCGATCTGACGCTGGGCGTTTGGTCTCACCTCGTGGCCGATACCGTGTGGAATACGCGCGTGAATCAGTACCTGGAGGCGCACGGCGGTAAGCCGTGCGAGGAATTCCGCATTAAAAAGCAAGGCGACTTTGACTGGTTTGGCAAGACGCTCGGCATTGTTTCGATTCCGCGCGCGACCGATCGCCTGTATACTGCGGCGACGCGTTTTGGTCAGTATCCCATCCATAAGGAGTATGTGCTCAAGACCATCGGCGTTATGCACGAGATTGTGCGCGAAAACCCTGGTGAGCCCGATCATCCGCCATACCGCCTGCTAACCGAGGAGTTCTTCGACGCAACGTTTACCGAGGTCGTCGAGCTAACCGAGGCGGGATTTGCGGCTCGCGTCGAATCGCCCGATATGCCTGCGCTTCCCCTGATTGCTAGCTGCTAGCTGGCCGGCCCGGCAGTGAATAGCTCAACCCAATCGACAAGTAGCTCTTGCCGTAAGGTATCTTCGGCAATGCGCTCCTGTTTGGTCTTTGGGGTGTAGGAAAGTCCAGCCTTTTTATGGATGAGTTCGGCTATGTGGTCGAAGCTCTTCTCATCCTTAATCTGGCCAAAGGTAATTTGGATGACGTCGTAGCCCATGCTTGTGAGCGCGGTGGCGCGCTCGGCATCGGAGAGGCTCGCGGCTTCGCTGCCGTGGGCGGAGCGGCCTTGGCATTCAAGGATGACACCCATGCTGCCGGTGGCGCTTTCGATGAGGATATCGGCGTAGCAGCAGGTTTTGTCATACAGCGAGCGCGCGGCGTCGCTGAGTGGGATGCGCACGTTGTTTGCGATGTTGATGCCCATGCCGCCCTCGTCGCGGGGGAGCGAGATAAGCATGGAGGTCTGTACTTCGAAGGGCGAGGCGGTCTGTCCTGTCATGCGTTCGGCGGCCCAGCGGAGCTGCTTAACACCGCGCAGGCCTGCGGCCTGCTTGGCGAACGCGGCGATATCCGCTGCGGAAAGAAGCGGCGTGCGCTTCCACAGGTTGGTATCCTTGCCGTTGACGTCGATAACCCGCTCCCAGCCGCAGTTGGGTGGAATGAGCTTAAGCGAAATAGCTTCATCAAGTTGCCGTTGCGCTCGTTTGCAGGGTGTATACACAGCAAACGAGCTGCACATCTCATAACACGCCATAAGCAGCT
>USPT01000135.1 GCA_900556705.1 uncultured Collinsella sp. | reverse complement strand
TCGATCTGTACAGCAAGGACTACGAGAAGGGCCTGGCGCTCTACAGCTCCAACGTCCTGATCATGGAGAAGTGCGACGACCTGCTGCCCGACTACTACAACTTTGTCCGCGGCGTCGTGGATTCCGCCGACGTGTCGCTCAACATCTCGCGTGAGACGCTGCAGCAGAACCGTCAGCTCAAGGCCATCGCCAAGCGCGTGGAGAAGAAGATTACTGCCGATCTTGAGGATATGCGTGACAACGACCGCGAGGCCTACGAGAAGTTCTTTGAGAACTTTGGCCGCGGCCTTAAGTACGGCATCTACTCGAGCTATGGCATGAAGGCCGATGAGCTCGCCGACCTGTTGCTGTTCTGGTCTGCCAAGGAACAGAAGATGATTACCCTGGCCGAGTATGCCAAGGGCATGCCCGAGGATCAGAAGGCCATCTACTACGCCGCCGGCGATTCGCGCGAGCGCTTGGCCAAGATGCCCGTGGTAAAGGGCGTGCTCGACCGCGGCTATGACGTGCTGCTGCTGACGCAGGATGTGGATGAGTTCACGTTCCAAGCTATGCGTGAGTACGTTGCCGCCGATATGCCCAAGATCTACGAGGACGACGCAGCTCGCGAGGCTGCCGAAAAGGCTGTGGCCGACGGTGCCGAGCCCGAGGTCGAGGATCGTCATCTGGAGCTCAAGAACGTCGCGACCGGTGATCTTGACCTGGCGACCGAGGACGAGAAGAAGGAGGCCGAGGACGCCACCAAGGAGAACGAGGACCTCTTTAGCGCTATGAAGGAGGCACTCGGTGACAAGGTCGAGAAAGTTGCCGTTTCCGCGCGCCTGACCGATGCCCCCGCTTGCATCACCACCGAGGGCCCGCTTTCGCTCGAGATGGAGAAGGTACTCCAGAAGGGACCCGAGGGCGCGCCCGACGGCATGCCCAAGAGCCAGCGCGTGCTCGAGCTCAACGCCAAGCACCCGGTCTTTGACAAGCTTGTCGCTGCCCAGAAGGCAGGCGACGCCGACAAGATCAAGCAGTACTCCGGTCTGCTCTATGACCAGGCTTTGCTGGTCGAGGGCATCCTCCCCGAGGACCCCGTTGCCTTCGCGGCGGCTGTTTGCAACTTGATGTAGTTAGGTATTTACGCGGTTTTACCAAACCGCGTAACGGCTCGACGCTGCCCTCAGTTCCGCCGTTCTAACGAACGGCGGACCAGTCGACGCTGCGCGGGCGCCAGAGCGACAACTTGTCATTCAAAGAGGACGGCATGACCAGAAGGTCTATGCCGTCCTCTTTTCATGCCAATTTGTTCGCTCTGGCGCCCGCTCGCTGGCATTGCCAAAACATCGACGTTGCCGTGGTCCTAAGTAGTCATTGGGGACGTTCTTGTTTGACTAGTCATTTAAGAACGTCCCCGATGACTATTTGAATTGCTAATTTGTGCGGGTTGTGGTTTTGTGACCTGCTGAAATTTAGGATACTGTACAACTGTACGTTAACTCATCTTCGTAGTATATTGCTACCCGCAAAACTCAATACCATTGTGCTCTGAGACGCTAAAGCGCCTACGTACAATGGTTGTCGATAGTACGATTCGATTTAACGACAGGATGGATGGTCCAAGCGTGAGTCTCGGCAGCAAACTATCCAATGCAAAGGTGTCCTTTGCGATATTTAAGCGCGACATTAAGCGACTGCTTGTGAACCCCGTCGCCCTGGTGGTTACCCTAGGCGTGTGCGTTATTCCCTCGCTGTATGCCTGGTATAACATCGTGGCAAACTGGGATCCGTATGGAAACACCCAAGGCATCAAGATTGCTATCGCCAACAACGATCGAGGCACCCAAAACGACTTGGTGGGTGAGCTCAACGCTGGCGACAAAGTGGTCGACCAGCTCAAGGAGAATCATCAGTTGGGCTGGACGTTCGTCGACTCGACGGCCGATGCCAAGGAGGGCGTCGAGAGCGGCGAGTACTATGCCGCTATCGTGATTCCCAAGAACTTCTCGGATAACCTGGTTTCGATGCTCGACGGCAACTACCATCAGCCCAAGCTCACGTACTACGTCAATGAGAAGAAGAGCGCCATTGCGCCCAAGGTTACCGATACCGGTGCAAACACCATCGAGGAGCAGATCAACTCGGAATTTGTCTCTACGGTAGGCAAGACTGTTGCCGGTATCGCCAAGGATGCCGGTGTCGATTTAAAGGACAAGGCAACCCAGACTCAGGACTCGCTGGCAAGTTCGGTGTCCGAGGCGTCCGACACCTTGGGCGAGGTGCGCGATTCGATTGGCGATATGAATGCCGCCATCGATAAGACGAGTGGCGCTATCGCCTCGGCTGATGCGGCACTTGCCGGCTTGCAAGGCCAGGCACCGTCGCTGACGCAGGCGATCTCCCAGGGCAACGACCTGCTGAGCGAAGCTCGCACCACGGCGGGCAACTCCATCACCTCGCTCTCCAAGGCGCTCTCGGAAGGCAGCCTTGCGCTCACCAAGACGTCGGCCTCTGCGAACGCTGCCATCGGCAAGCTGACGGGCGCGGTCACATCTACGACCACCCGTATCGACAACTCGCTCGAGTCTCTTCAAGCGACGATCGACCACAATAAGGCCGTTATCGGGCACTTGGAGATTCTCGCCAATGACACGTCGACAGGTTCCGAGGAAATTGACGCGCGCATTGTATCGACCATCGATTTGCTTCGAGAGCAGAATGAAAAGCTTCAGAGCATCAAGGACGGTCTGTCCGCGCAGTCGAGCGCCATGGCGAATGACGCAGCGGCTGTTTCGGGTGCCAGTGACGCTATCAATAACGCAATTCATACCGGTGCGACCAACCTTGGCCAAGCCCAGACGGACTTGGGCCAAAACGCGCTGCCGAAGGCCTCGAGCGCGCTCGACTCTTTTGCTGCCGTTTCGGGCGACCTGACCGGTATCGTCTCGGGTATGACACCTACACTTGCAAATGCGCGCGGCACGTTGGCGCAGCTTAGCGCTACGCTCGGCCAGGCCAAGACCACGCTGTCCCAGACCGATTCCTCGCTTGCCAAGGTCCAGGACAAGCTTGCAACCGCCGCCAATGACATCGCGGCGCTGCAGACCTCCGAGTCCATGGGCGAGCTGGCCGATCTGATGGGCGTCGATGTCAATGACGTGGCAGATTTCATGGCGTCTCCGGTTGAGTTGACGTCCAAGTCAATCTATCCGGTCAAGAGCTTTGGCTCGGGCATCGCTCCCTTCTACACCAATCTGGCGCTTTGGGTGGGCGGCTATGTGCTCATCGCCATTTACAAGCTCGAGGTCGACCGTGAAGGTGTTGGCAGCTTTACGGCGCGCCAAGGCTACTTTGGCCGCTGGTTGCTCATGGTGATCCTGGGCGCGTTGCAGGCCATCATCGTTACGGTAGGCGATCTGGTGATTGGCGTGCAGTGCGTCAGCCCGCTGCTGTTCGTGCTGGGCGGCATCGCCATTTCGTTCACCTACGTCAATATCATCTATGCGCTGTCCACCACGTTTAAGCATATCGGCAAGGCTATCGGCGTCATTCTCGTCATCGTGCAGATCCCGGGTTCGTCGGGCATGTACCCCATCGAGATGATGCCCG
>USPT01000134.1 GCA_900556705.1 uncultured Collinsella sp. | reverse complement strand
AGACGGTGCCTATACCACGCTCTCCTCTGCGGTGGTCATCTTGGTGGTGCTCACGCTGCTGTTTTCGTCGACGGCGGCGATATGGAGCATGTCGCGTGCCGGGGATACCCAGGTGGCGGCTGATAGCGGCGCGCTGGCGGGTGCCAACGTAGTGTCGTCCTATCACACGGCTGCCACGGTGGTTGATGCGAGCATCTTGAGTCTGGGGCTGGCGGGGTTTGCCACGATCGGGACGGGCCTGGTCGCCATCCTCATCCCGGGTGCCGAGCCGGTTGCCGGCAATATGGTCGACACCGGGATTGAGATCATTAAAACGCGCAACAAGTTTGCCAAAAGCGCATCGGAAGGCTTACAGAAAATCGAGACGGCTCTGCCGTATCTGATCGCCGCGCGTGCCACGCAGGCGGTGTCGGCGCAGGATACCGATAGTGTGACCTATACCGGTACGGCGCTTGCCGTGCCCAGGACATCCGAGTCTGACTTCGCTGCGCTCGAGGGGTCCGAGATCTCGACCGATGCCATTAAAGACACATCAGATGATTTAGAGTGTGCGGCCGAGGAGCTGCGGAAGGCTTCTGAGGACACGGCGAAGGCTAAAGAGCGTGCTTGGCTGGCGGATTGTGGTGGGTCTGACAAGGGCTCGGTCGGCAGCTGTTCTTGCATGTGGGAGCGTGCGAAAAGCCTAACGGATCTCTCCGGTGTTCAAAATCCGCATTACTCATCGAGCGTTACGTGGGAGCCCCAAGTTGCCCTTGATCGCGCGAAGGACTACTACTATTGGCGTCTGACAAATGAGAAGCCCCACGGCTCGAGTGTCGAGATGAAGGCAGAGTCTGCGGCGCGTAAGGCGTTTTATACCTATGCGAGCGCGGAGGTCGATCGGGCACATATAACCGAGAACGGAGACAGGGTCTCCTCCTATATTCCGCTGCTGCCGCGCAACTCTGATGAGGTTCGGGCGACGGAACTCTATACCGATGCGGTGTGGCCGACTAGCGTGAACGATGACAAGGCGTATCTGCATTACGGGACGACCTGCCCTAACTATAAGAAAGGGACGCCGAGCGGATTTGCTTCGGTTGCCGATTACGATGGACAGGATAAATGCAGCAAATGCCATTTTGGCGTTTTGTCGCTTGGTGCTGTTGCGGCGCCTTCAACCTCTATCGAAAACGGCTTCGAGTATCACTTTGACAAGTTTAAAGACGCCCTGGAGGACTACGTCGACTGTCGCAACAAGGAGCTCGAGCTCGAGCGTCAGACCGAGGACGAAGCCGACCGTGCGGGCAATGCGTTTGACCAGGCCATCAAAGCGCTTTCGGGCGAGCGTCCGCGTATCGCTCCGCCCGGTCGCAACGGCGTGGTTGCCTTTGCGGTTTCGGGTGCCATCTCGAGCCCCGATGAGCTCAACTCTTCGTTTAACACGGCAGTCAGGCTTGGCGATCGCGGTGCCATCTCTGCCGCGGTGCTGGCGCCCGATGAGGCGACGGCGCAAAACAACGTGCTTTCGCGATTTTTCTCGACATTGAAGGAACGCTCGGGTGGCGTTGCCGGCGTACTCGATGACGTCATGGATGTCTGGGGACGGCTGCTTGTGGGATACGGAGACATCCAAGGTTCGGCCGACGAACTTATGGACGAGATGATTAAAGGCCTAGGAGGGGGCAGCGGCGCGTTGGGCTCCATCGCATCGTGGCTCGGCGATACCGTTTCGGCGTCCGTGGCGGCGCTGGGTTTGGAACCGTGCGACTTGCGCCTGCGAAAGCCGGTGCTGACTGATTCCGCCAACGTCATTAAGAGCCCGGGGTCTGACATTGCTGGTCTCTCTCAAGCGCAAGACAAACTGCGAAGTATTCCGTTGGGCGTGACCGATCCCAAGGCGCTTTGCGAGGCGTTGGAATATCAAGTCGAACGCACCATCAGCGGTACGGTGTTCACGCTTGCGGAGATTCCTCTGCCCGGCGGCGGCTCCATCCCGCTCACCGTCGATGTCGCCACGCTGGTTGGCACTCTGGGCGGTGGGTCGTAATGAGTATCCGCATGCGTCTGCGCGAGGAGCGCGCCCAAGCGACGGTGGAGATAGCAGTGGTTACGCCCGTTTTGCTGGTGCTGGCACTCATCGTATACAACGTCATGATCTATGCCAGCGCTGTCGCGCGCTTCGACCGCGTGGTGCCCGACATCGTGTTGGCGCACGCCGTGGCGCCGAGCGGGGAGGGCGACGAAAGCTCTGTCGATGCCTCGGCGACGGTCCGGACTCAAATTCTGAATGCCATGGAAGGCTATGACTTGCAGATCGAAGTGTCGAGCGAGCAAGGCGCGGAGGCATCGGATGGTGGCCTGCTCTCCCTATCCGGTACGTTTAGGACCTACACCTGCACCATGCACTATGAGCCGTGGCCGACTTCTCTCAGCATCGCTGGCGTTCCGCTGGGGGCGCCGACAACGTTGTCGCACGAGCGCGCGGTGACGGTCGATCCATGGCGTCCGGGGGTGGTCATGTGACCGCGGTCTCGTCCTACATCACCTACGCGCGGGCACTCAATAGGCTGGGCTGGACGCCGGCCGAGTTTGCGGTGGCGGAGTCGTTTGCCGTGCGCCTGCGCGGCATGCTGGGACGGTGTCCGGTTGCCGCCAACGGTCTGCCGCTCGTCATGGCATTTCCACGCTGCTCTTCGGTCCATACGTGTTTTATGGCCTATCCCATCGATATCGCCTTTATCGATGCACGTGGCTATGTCCTCGTATGCTACGAAAACGTACGTCCCTGGCGTATGTGCTCCTGCCCCGGCGCCTGGGCCGTACTAGAGCGTCCTTCAATCATTGTTTCGACCCCTGCTCTCCAACGCGTGCCGGCTTAAGAATTGGCGACAGCGGACTTTCGTCATACGAAATTGGGTAAGATGGAGGAGAAGATGCATGGATGTTGAGATCCATCCCAACGCTAAAAAGCACCTGACAGAACAGCAGGTGCTTAGCGCTTGGCTTGCGGTTACTGAGTGCATTCGTCGCGAGTCGAAGGACGAGCCGCCGAGATGGCTTGCGATTGGATGGCTCCCAGACGGACGAAGCGTGGAGCTTGTCGCGGTCGAGCTTCTCCGTGGGTGGCTTATCATTCATGCCTTGTCTCCAGTCCAGAAGAAATTTTGGCAGGAGATTGAACGGGCTCGGCAAAGGGGTCGATGATGGGCAAGACGTATACGGCCGCTAATGGTCAGGTTGTAACGGATGAAATGATTGACGCGTGGTGCGAGTCGTATGAGCGCGGAGAGTTTCCGGATGGCGAACACACCGTTGGTGGGATCGTGCATGGACGGCCCCCACTCTCAGGTGAGGGGACGGCAACGCTGTCGGTCAAGATTCCTTTGGGAATGAAGGAGGCCATTCGTCGACGGGCGGCTGCCGAGGGGATGACGCCAAGTGAGTTTGCCCGTGCGGCTCTGAGCGAAAAACTTCTTGCTGCCGGCTGATGCCTCTGACGTGCCGATTTAAAGAACCGAGGCTGTGCTCAAAAACTTTTTTAAAAATCTCGGTTGACCGGAACGCGTCCTTGGTTATACTAATCAAGCCTTGAAACAAGGCACACCTCAAATGGCTG
>USPT01000133.1 GCA_900556705.1 uncultured Collinsella sp. | reverse complement strand
AGTTTAGAAGGCAGACTGATGTTAAATAGCATCAGTCTGCCTTCTCATCACTACAACGACAGGCACGCTCGCCCTACATCAACCCGCTTAGGGCAATGTCGACGGCCTCGTTGAGGTCGTCGGTGATGTGGACGAGGTCTGGATCGAGCGGGCTGATCATGCCGGCATCCATCACCGGGCCGTTGAGCCAGTCGAACAGGCCCTGCCAGTACTCGGTGCCCACCAGCACGAGCGGCATGCGCTTGACCTTGTGCGTCTGCACCAGCGTGAGCACCTCGAACATCTCGTCGAGCGTGCCAAAACCGCCGGGAAATACGATGGCCCCCGAGCTGTATTTGACGAACATGGTCTTGCGCACAAAGAAGTAACGGAAGTCCATGCCGAGGTTCACGTATTTGTTGAGCCCGTGCTCGTGCGGAAGCTCGATACCCAGGCCGACCGACTTGCCGTTGGCGCTCGCTGCCCCCCTGTTGGCTGCCTCCATAACGCCGGGACCGCCGCCGGTGATAACCGCCACACCACGTTGGGCAATCTTGCGACCGACGGTGCGCGCCGCCTTGTAGAGCGGATCGGTCTTGGGCGTGCGGGCACTGCCGAAGATGGTCACCGCGGGCCCGAGCTCGGCAAGCGCGCCAAAGCCATCGACAAATTCTGCCTGAATACGCAGCACGCGCCAGGGGTCGGCGTGCAGCCAGTCGGTTGAATCCTCGGGCGCCAGCAGGTTGGCGTAGGTGTTGTCCTTAGGAATCATGGGGCCGCGCATGACCACGGGACCGCGGCGGTACGTCTCGTCGTAGGCCGGCTCGCCCTCGACGTTCTCATTCTTAATCATGGGGTACTCCTATCGAAAAGACGATATGAGAAAGCCATTGGGGGCCGCCTCCCCCGCGGCGCAGCTTCTTTCCGCGGGCTCGGGGTGCCACAATGGGCTTTGAGTATCGGCCCGTGCGGTAGCCCTTACCGCACCTGCGGGGAGGAGGCTTCCCATGCCCCATGTTACCTCCATCGGCCTGGACGTCCACGCGCGATCGGTCGCCGCCGCGGCGTTCAACCCCTTCACCGGCGAGGTGGTGCGCCGCAGCTTCGGCACCGACGCCTCCGAGATCGCGGAGTGGGCCCTCGGGTTCGAGGAGCCCAGGGCGTGCTACGAGAGCGGCCCCACCGGCTTCCACATGGCGCGCGAGCTGCGCGCGCTCGGCCTCGACTGCGCCGTGGCCGCCGTCTCCAAGATGCAGAGGCCGGCGGCGGACGCCCGGCGCAAGAACGACCGGCGCGACGCCGCGTTCATCGCCCGCATGCTCGCCACCCACAACATCGTCGAGGTCCCGCTGCCCGACATGGCGGTCGAGGCCGCCCGGGACCTCGACCGCGCCCTCGACGACGCGACCCGCGAGCTCCGCCGCTCGAGGCAGCGCCTCAACATGTTCCCGATCAGGCTGGGCCACGTCTGGGACGAGCGCAACGCCGACGGGGCGAGGAAGAAGGCCTGGACGAGGGCCCACTGGAGGTGGGTCTCGGAGATCAGGCTCGAGGGGCCGCAGCGCGACGCGCTGGAGTACTACGTCACGGCCGCCCGCTGCGCGGAGTCGGACAGGCGGCAGCTCGAGAGGAGGGTCGTCGCGCTGGCGGGCACCGACCGCTGGCGGGCGACGGTGGAGGCGCTGTCCTGCATCAAGGGGGTCGACACCCTGACGGCCTTCAGGCTCGCGGCGGAGGCCGGGTCCTTCAGCAGGTTCCGCTCGGCGCCGGCCTTCGCGAGCTGGTGCGGGCTGACCCCGTCGGAGCACTCGAGCGGCGAGTCCGAGCGGCGCGGCGGGATAACCAAGGCCGGCAACGCGCTCGCGCGCACGGCGCTCATAGAGTCCGCATGGCACTACTCCACGTGCTCCCCGAGGCCCAAGGCCCCAGCCCCCGGCACCGACGTGCCCCCGGCGATACGCTCTAGGGCGGACGACTGCACCGCCAGGCTCCACCGCCGCCGCGAGGCGCTGGCCGCGGCGGGCAAGAGCGCGTGCAAGGCCAACGCCGCCGTGGCGCGCGAGCTCGCCTGCTGGGTCTGGGAGATCGGGTGCAGGTCCGAGGGGACCGTCCTCTAGCAGCCGGCGACAACCGACTCCCGCCGGGAGGGCCCGCGCCTCGACGCATCGCCGGCGCGAGTTCACGACCTTTTTGATGGGCAGCCCCGGGGCCGCGCCCGACAAAAGACTGGATTCGTACGATAGCGCCGGACGGAGAATCGAAATGCGGTGGGGTGCGCGGACATACCGGGCTGACCGCCGGAAGCGCACCCGCAAGAGCCCGCGGATATTAGCTTGCCAGGCAAGCGTCGACTAAGCCATGCAGCGTGCGCGGGCTCTCCCGACGGGAAACGAAAAAGCCCGGTTTCAAACCGGGCTCGAACGAACATGCCTATTGACAATGGCTTTCTCATATTATAGAAACGGGCGGGGTCGACGCCATGCGTCAAACACCCGCCCGAACATCAACTATTCGGTATGGTACCCACGATGCGTTATGCGCTTGCAAGGCATCGGTCAGCGGTCGTGCAGACAGTGTCGGCGAACGTGATGGCCGGCCGGTGCTCGCCCCTTGCCGTTGCTCCCGCTCTGCAAGCGCGCCCGCCGCAGCTCTTAGTAATCCACCGCCGCAGGGCTGTTCATCCAGTCGCTCACGAACGCGCCGTAACGGCCCTCGATAATGGCCTGGCGGGCACGCCGCATAAGGTTGAGCAGGTAATAGATGTTGTGCATCGAAAGCAGAATGCCGCCGAGCATCTCCTTCTGCGTGACCATGTGGCGAATGAGCGCGCGGCTGTAGCCGCCCGTGCACACCGGGCAGGTGCAGGTGGGATCGATGGGACCGTCGTCGTGCGCAAAGCGGGCGTTGCGGAAGTTGAGGCGACCCTCGCTCGAAAACGCCGTACCCATGCGGCCGGTGCGCGTCGGCAGCACGCAGTCGAACATGTCGATGCCCACACCCACACCACGCACGAGGGTGGTGGGGTTGCCGACGCCCATCAGATAGCGCGGCTTGTGCTTGGGCATGTACTCGCTCGCGAGCGGTGCCAGCGTCTCGAACATGGTCTCGTGGTCCTCGCCCACCGAGTAGCCACCGATGCCGTAGCCCGGGAAGTCGCCGCACTCCTCCAGGTGGCGCAGCGAACGCAGGCGCAGGTCCAGGTGCATGCCGCCCTGGACGATGCCAAAGAGCGCCTGGTCATCGCGGGTATGCGCCTTATAGCAGCGCTCGGCCCACATGCTCGACAGCTCAACGGCGCGCTCAACGTAGGCGCGCGTGGCGGGATAGCCCGGGCACTGGTCCAGCTGCATGCAGATGTCGGAGCCGAGTTTCATGGCGATTTCCATGTTGTCCTCGGGCGTCCAGAACACGTGGCGGCCGTCGTAGTCGTTGACGATAAAGCGCACGCCCTCGTCGGTGAGCTTGACGGCGTCGTTGTGGCTGAACACCTGGAAGCCGCCCGAGTCGGTAAGAATGGGGCCGTGCCAGTTCATAAACTTGTGCAGGCCGCCCAGCTCGGCAATGGTGTCCTCGCCGGGACGCATGGACAGGTGATAGGTGTTGGCAAGCACGATCTGGGCGCCGAGCTG
>USPT01000132.1 GCA_900556705.1 uncultured Collinsella sp. | reverse complement strand
CTGCCAAAGGGGCAGTCCAGGTCAAAGTAGAACATAAACTCAAAGTCGTGCCCGGGGATGGGACGGCTCTCGAGCTTGATGAGGTTGATGTTGAGCGCGTAGAAGCGCTCGAGTACGCGGTAGAGGGCGCCCGGCTCATTGGCCGTGGTGATCATGAGCGAGGTGCGGTTGGCGCCGGGGTAAACGCGCGGCTCGCGGCTGATGACGACAAAGCGCGTGTAGTTGTTGTCCGAGTCCTGGATATTAGGCTCCAGTACCTCCAAGCCGTAGAGCGCCGCACAGCTGCGCGAGGCGATAGCGGCGACGTCGGTGCGCTCGGAGTTGGCGACCATCTCGGCCGACATGGCGGTGTTGGGGTGTTTGGTGGCATGCAGGCCGTGGCCCTCGATAAAGCCGGCGCACTGGGCAATGGCTTGGCCGTGGCTGTAGACCTCGCGCACGTCGGCGAGTTTGGTGTCGGGCTTGGCGAGCAAGTTGTGGTCGATCTTGAGGCGAAGCGAGCGCACGATGTGGAAGTCGAACTGGGCGAGCAGGTCGTAGACGGCGTTGACCGAGCCGGCGGTGGAGTTCTCGATGGGCAGCACGCCAAACTCGCAGAAGCCGTCGCGCACAGCGCGCATAACGCCTTCGAAGGTCTCGAAAAACGCGATGTCGGGCACGTCGAAGAGCTTGCACGCGGCGATTTGACTGTAAGCGCCCTCAACGCCCTGGCAAGCGACGGTGGCAGTTTGAGGGAAGGGCGTGTCGGAGGCTGCAGCCGTGGCGTGGGCCTTTTGCGAGACAGTGATGCCCTTGAGTTCGTTGATGTAGCGCTGCTGCTCGGCCTTGCTCATGCTCATGAGGAGACGGAACAGGGTGATGGTCTGCGCCTCGTAGCGCTCGGGCGCGCGGCTGGCGAGGTTGTTGAGTTTTGAGCGCTCGCGGGCGGGGTCAAAGACGGCCTTGCCCATCTCGATCTTTGATTTGGCGACCTCGGTGGCAATGTCCATACGCTCGACAAAGCTGTTGAGGAGCGTGGTGTCGATGCCATCGATGGCCTGGCGGATGTCAGCAAGGTCCATTGGGACCCCTTTCGTGAATGGTTGCCTGGGGTAGTTAATTTGGGACGGGGCTTTTTTAGCTACCCTTTGACTGTCGACGAATCGATGGGTGCCAGGGCAAATATCAACTGGCATATGGGGGTATCTAAAATAGCCCCGTCCCAAATTAACTACCCTTGGGGTGGGTGGGTTAGAGCTGTCCGGCGTCCTCGAGGAGGGCGTCCCAGATGGCGAGCGCCGCGGCTGCTTCGGCAACGGGGACGGCTCGGGGGACGATGCAGGGATCGTGACGGCCGTGTACCGAGAGCTCGGCATTTTCCATGGCGTCCATGTCTACGGTCTGTTGCTCGCGACCGATGGAGGGCGTCGGCTTTACGGCCATACGCCACATGACGGGCGCGCCGTTCGAAATACCGCCCAGGATGCCGCCGGCGTTATTGGACTCGACCTCGATTTCGCCGGTCTCGGCATCGATGCGATACGGATCGTTGTTCTCGCTGCCGCGCATGGCGGCGACGGCAAAGCCCATGCCAAACTCCACGCCCTTTACGGCGGGAATGCCAAACGCGATCTGCGCGATGCGGTTCTCGATGCCGTCGAACATGGGGTCGCCGATGCCCGCGGGAAGCCCGTAAATGCCGCACTCCACGATGCCGCCGATACTGTCGAGTTCGTCGCGCGCGGCTAGGATTTCCTCGCGCATACGGCCGGCTGCGGCGGCGTCAATGCACGGCAGATCGTTCGTAAGGATAGCCTTGCGGTCGGCCTCGCGATAGACCATATCGTCCATCGGCAGGTCGGAGATGCCGCCGATCTGCGCGACGTGCGCCATGACCTGAATGCCGCGGGCCTCGAGTGCCTGCAGCGCAATGCCGCCGGCGATGCATAAGGGGGCCGTCAGGCGGCCGGAGAAATGCCCGCCACCAGCGACATCGTGCATGTTGTGATACTTCACGCGCGCAGGGAAGTCCGCATGTCCGGGACGGGGCTTGCGGCGCAGCTCGGAGTAATCCTTGGAGCGCGTGTTGGTGTTCTCGATAATCGCGGCGATGGGCGCGCCGGTGGTATATCCATCGACAACACCGGCGATGATGTGCGCGGCGTCGGCCTCGCGGCGTTTGGTTGCGGTCTCGTCGCGACCGGGGGCGCGACGGTCGAGGAAAGCCTGCAGCTGCTCCTGGTCCACGGCGATACCCGCCGGGATGCCATCGAGCGAGCAGCCGATAGCGGGGGAGTGCGATTGGCCGAAGATGCTTAAGTGCAAGACGTTGCCAAAGGTCGAGGACATGCTATTCCTCCTCGAGTGTGACCTTGCCGCCCAGCAGGCGGTAGTGGTCGAAGAAATCGGGATAGGACTTGTTGACGGCCTCGGCGCCGTGGATCACGACCTCGCCGGTGGCACGGCTCGCGGCGATGGCGGCCATCATGGCGATGCGGTGGTCGTTGTGCGAATCGACCTCGCCGCCGGTGAAGGCATCGACGCCCTTGATGATGAGGTCGTCGCCGGCAATACGCACCTGCGCGCCCAGCGCCGTGAGTTCGCGCGTGGTGGTGACCAGGCGGTCGGATTCCTTGATACGCAGACGGGCGCAATCGCGGATAAAGGTGCGGCCCTGCGCCAGCGAGGCCACGGCCGAGATAACTGGCACCAGGTCGGGAATGTCGTGGGCGCTCATCTCAAAGCCGGCGAGCTTGTCGGACTGCACGGTGGCGGCGTTGGTGGAGCGCACGATGCGGGCACCAAAGCGCGAAAGCGCGGCAAGCACGTTGCGGTCGCCCTGTGCGGAGCTCAGGGACACACCCTCGACGGTGATGGGGTCGGAGCCGATGGCGCCGGCGCACAGCCAAAAGGCGGCGTTGGACCAGTCGCCCTCGACGGCCACGCTGCCGGGCGTGCGGTACGAGCCACTGCTCACGCGGAAGTTCGTGACCTCGGGCTGACCGTCCTTGGCGGGAATGCGCTCGACGTTGACCTCAACGCCAAAGGCCTTCATGGCCTGGATGGTCAGATTGATGTAGGGGCGGCTCTCGATGAGGCCGGTCACCTGCACGCAGGAGGGCTGGGCCAGCAGCGGAGCCGCCAGCAGCAGGCCCGAGATGTACTGCGAGCTCACGTTGCCCGGCAGCACAAAGGTGCCCGGGCGCATGCGGCCGCTTGTCTTGAGCGGAAAACCGCCCAGACCCTGCAGGTCGCAGCCGGCGGCGATGATTTCGTCCGAGAGCGGGGAGAGCGGGCGGGCGCCTAGGCGACCTTGGCCCACAAAGGTGGCCTCCGCACCCAGCGCACAGGCGACAGGCAGCATAAAACGCAGCGTGGAGCCGCTCTCGCCGCAGTCGAGCGTGCCACCGGCAAGGGCCTTGAGCAGGCCAAACTCAACGCTCTTCATAGTGGGGTGGACCTGGAAGCCGTCCTCGACGGTCTCGATGCGAGCGCCGAGCGCCGTGAGGCAGCGGACCGTGGCCTCGATGTCGGCGCAGGTGGTGTTGCAGGCGACGTGTGTCTCGCCGTTGGCAAGCGCGGCGCAGATGATCAGGCGATGCGCCATCGACTTGGACGCGATGGCAGGAACGGTGCCCTTAAGCGGGGACGGGGTGATGCGGGCTAGCATGCGGATGCGTCTCCCTTCTGGCCGAGGCCCTCGGCAAT
>USPT01000131.1 GCA_900556705.1 uncultured Collinsella sp. | reverse complement strand
GCGTTGACCTTGGCCGGCACCTCGGCACGCAGTACGCGCCCGTCCACCTGCTCGATAAAGATCTCCACGCGGTCGCCGCCCGGGTTGGCGGTAAGCACCGTGGCAAGACGCGCCATATTGCCCTGGCTAAAGCGGCTGTTGGGCACCATGACCTCAAACACCTTGGGCTTGTTGCTCTCCTCGTTAAGCTCCAGCGGCACGATCTCCTGCGCGATGATCTGGTCGCCGCGGTCCGAGCGCTCGAGCTTGCCCTTAATGCGCACAAACGCATCGGACAGCTGTGCACCGGTCTCGGGATCGACCTCGCCGTATAGATACCCCTCGGCTTCCTTGTAGGTCTTGGGGAACACCACGACCGTGGCCTCGCCTTCCATGTCCTCGAGCTGCACGATGCCCATGGGGTCGCCGTTTTTGGTCACGCGCTTGGACACGCTCGAGACCATGCCGGCCCACCACAGCGCCTTGCCCTCGGGAATCTCCTGGTTGATGGTACCGCCCGTGGGGTTTTGCACCTCGTAGCCGGTATCGATCTGCGAGAACGAGAAGTCGCGTGCCTTGGCTAGCGCATACTCAAACGGGCGCAGCGGGTGGTCCGAGACATAGATGCCCAGAACCTCCTTCTCCTGGCTCAGCTTAAGGTGGCGGTCCCACTCCTGGCCATCCGGATCGGGCACGCTCACCTCAAAGCCCGAGCCCTCAACGTCGCCAAACATATCGAAGAACGACGTCTGACCGCTCGCACGATCCTTCTGGCGCTTCACAGCGGCATCGATGATGTTCTCGGGGTTGTTCTTATCCACAAAGTGCATCATCTGGCGACGCGGATACCCCGTGGAGTCGAAGGCGCCTGCCTTGATGAGCGATTCGATCACGCGACGGTTGGCCTGGCTCGAGTCCACGCGCTCGACAAAGTCGTGCAGCGTCTTAAACGGGCCGCCCGCCTCGCGCTCGGCGATAATCGCCTGCGCCACGCCAGTGCCCACGCCGCGGATGCCGGCCAGACCAAAGCGCACGCCCTCCTTGGTAGCCGTGAACTCGGTACCGGACTCGTTGACATCTGGCGACAGCACGGGGATGCCGTCGTGGCGGCACGCCGAGACGTAATGAACGATCTTGTCGGTCTTGCCCGTGTAGGACGTCAGAACGGCCGCCATGTACTCGTGCGGATAGTGCGCCTTGAGCCACGCCGTCTGCATAACCAGGATGGCGTAGCCGGCGGAGTGCGACTTGTTAAAGGCGTAAGACGCGAACTCGAGAACATCGTCCCAAATCTTCTGGGCGACCTCGCGCGTGTAGTTGTTCTTGATAGCACCGTTCATCCAGTGGTCGTAGGTGGTCTCGTCCGAGCCATCCTCCCAGTGGAGCACCGTCGACGTGAGCAGCTTGATCTTTTTCTTAGCCACGGGCTTACGGATACGCGAGTCCGATTCGCCCTTGGAGAAGCCGCACATCTCGACGGAGATGAGCATAACCTGCTCCTGGTAGACCATGGTGCCGTAGGTTTCGCCCAGGATGTCGTCCAGGCGGTCGTCGTAGGAGACGGCCGGCTCCTTGCCGTTCATACGGTTGATGTAGGACGAGACCATGCCGGCGCCCAGCGGGCCCGGGCGGTACAGGGCGATCAATGCCACGACGTGCTTGTATTCGGTGGGTTTCATGTTCTTGATCGTGGCCGTCATGCCGGCGGACTCGACCTGGAAGACGCCGGCGGTGTGGCCGGAGCCCATGAGCTTAAAGATCTCGGGATCGTCAAAGGGAATCTCTTCCTCTTTGATGTCGATGCCGAAGTTCTTTTTGATGTTTGCCTTGGCCTTGGAGATAACCGTCAGCGTGCGCAGGCCCAGGAAGTCCATCTTGAGCAGGCCCATGTCGGCAACGGTATGGCCCTCGTACTGGGTAATCTCGACGCCGCCCTTGGTGTCGAGCTTGGTGGGCACATGCTCGTTGACGGGGTCGCGGCAGATCAGAACGGCGCACGCGTGCACGCCCTCGCCACGGGTGAGGCCCTCAATCGAGAGCGCCGTGTCGATGATGCGGCGGGCGTCGTCGTCCTTTTTATAGGCCTCGGCAAAGTCGGGGTTAAACAGATCCTCTTTGCCGGGTTGTTTTTCGAGCACCTGCTTGAGCTTGACCTTGGGGTCGCTCGAGACCATCTTGGACAGGCGCTGGCCCATGTAGACCGGGTAGTCCAGGACGCGCGCGGCGTCGTTGATGGCCTGCTTGGCCTTAATGGTCGAGTAGGTGATGACGTGGGTGACCTTCTCGGGGCCGTAGAGCTGGCGAACGTGCTCCACGACCTCGAGGCGCCGCTCATCGTCGAAGTCCATATCGATATCGGGCATCTCGGTACGCTGCGGGGACAGGAACCTCTCGAACATCAGGCCGTTCTCGAGCGGGTCAAACGCGGTGATGTTCATGGCGTAGGCGACGATAGCGCCGGCGGCCGAGCCACGGCCGGGGCCGACGCCGATGCCGTTGTCCTTAGCCCATTGCACGTACTCGGCGACGATCAAAAAGTAGGCGGCAAAGCCCTTGTCGCAGATGACCTTGTATTCGTACTCAAAGCGCTCTTTGATGTTGACGCCGCCGATCTCGCGCGTGGCCCAGTCGTCACCGTAGTGCTGGCGCAGGCCCTTCTCGCACTCGCGGCGGAACTGGCTCTCGTGCGTCTCGCCGGGATCGAGCAACGGGAAGCGCGGCAGGATGATGGAGTCCCAGTCCAGTTCCACGTAGCACTTGTCGGCAATCTCGAGCGTGTTGTCACAGGCCTCGGGGCAATACGGAAACATCGCCCGCATCTCCTCCTCGGTCTTCATATAAAACTCCGAGCCGGTCATGCGCATGCGGTTGGGGTCGTCGACCTTGGCGTTCATGCCGATGCACATGATGACGTCCTGCACGGGCGCGTCCTCGCGGCGCAGGTAGTGAAAGTCGTTGGTAGCGATGACCTTGACGCCCACCTGTTTGGCGATGTCGATGAGCGTACGGTCCATCTGCTCGTCGGTCAGGCCATTATCGGTGGTAATGCCGTGTTCCTGAATCTCGATATAGAAGTCGCCGGGATCGAAGGTGTCGCGGAAGGTTTCGGCCCACTTGATGGCGCCTTCCATGTCGCCGCGGTCGATGTATTTGGGGATGATGCCCGCGATGCAGGCGCTCGTGCAGATCATGCCCTTGGCGTGGCGGCGCAGGTTGTCGAGCGTCACGCGCGGCTTGTAGTAAAAGCCCTGCACGGCGGCCTCGGAAACCGTCTGCATCAGGTTGACATAGCCCTCCTGGTCCTTGGCCAGAAGAATCATGTGGTAGAGCTCGGGCTTGTGGTCGCGGGCAAGGGTCTCGTCCGGCGTAAAGTAGACCTCGCAGCCAAAGATGGGTTTGATGACCAGGGGCGGCTTGAGCTCGTCGATATTGCCCTTCTCGTCCCACATGGCCATGTCCTTCACATACTGGGCATGCTCGCGCGGGTTTTCCTCGGGATCGGGCTCCACCAGCTCGTCACGACGGTCCTTTTCCAAGAAGGCCTTGTCGTGGCTCCAGGTTTTGTACTCGGGCGTGTTGTGGTTGACGGCGTCGCAGGCCAGCGCCAGGTCGGGCACGCCATACATGTAGCCGTGGTCGGTAATGGCCACGGCGGGCATGCCCAGCTCAACGGCACGGTTGACCATATCCTGGATACGGGTTGCGCCGTCGAGCATGGA
>USPT01000130.1 GCA_900556705.1 uncultured Collinsella sp. | reverse complement strand
GTAAATGGCTCAACGTGGGGCAGACCTGCGTGGCGCCCGACTACCTGCTGGTCGATACGCGCGTGCACGACGAGCTGCTGGGCCTCATCAAGGAGGAGGTCCGTCGCATGTTTGGCGAACATCCACTCGACAATGAGGATTACGGACATATCGTCAACGCCAAGCATTTTGCGCGCGTGCGCGGGCTGATCGATCCCGATAAGGTCGTGCTTGGAGGTGCCGCGCGCGAGGCTTCGCTCAAGATTGAGCCGACAATTTTGGACGGCGTGGCCCCCGCTGACGCCGTGATGCAGGAGGAGATCTTCGGTCCCATCTTGCCGGTGCTGACGTTTGAGAGCCTAGACGAGGCCGAAGCGTTTATTACGGATCGTCCGACGCCGCTGGCCCTGTATATCTTTAGCCAGGATCGTGCGGTTCAGCAACGCTTTGTGCGCTACGTGCCCTTTGGCGGCGGCTGCGTCAACGACACCATCATGCACTTGGCTACGAGCCATATGGGCTTTGGCGGCATGGGCGCGAGCGGTATGGGGCAGTACCATGGCCGCGAGAGCTTCGATACGTTTAGCCACAAGAAGAGCATCGTGAACAAGGCAACCTGGCTGGACGTGCCGTTTCGGTATGCGCCCTACGCAAGCTGGAAGCACAAATTCGTGCGCATGTTTGTGCATTAGAAAAGGGCGCAGGTAATACGAACAAGTGTTCCTATTACCTGCATTTTGCGTTAGACTACTGTTATGGAGCACGGATGGGCCAACTCCCTTTAGAAGGGATTTGGTATGAACGTAAGCGATGTTATTTCGTTATTGGCGTTGTTGATTGCGGCTATCGAACTCGGTCTGTTTATCGGCCGAATGAAATAGCCGCCCCCGCGTAAGCGAAGACGGCCACTTCTCACGATGAAAACGTGTATCGGAGTTGGCAAGACCCGCGGCAACGGGTGCCATCCGTGTTCCTATCTTATCTGCAAGCGTTCTGTCGCGCAAGCGTTGAGGCAAACGATTGAAGGACGCAGACAGGATGTATTTGTGTCCGCACGGGACCGTAGACTTCTCAATAAGGTTACACACCGGTTTATCCGGCCGTTAGAGGAGCTGCTATGTACGAGCCTTCACGTGTTCTTCTGTCATTTCACATTGCAGGATTTCAGTATGCCGATGGCGCCTTGGTCCTGGGCGATCTTAAAGCGGGCGATAAGCTGACGCTGTGTGCCGAGCGCGATAATCCCCATGACCCCGAGGCAGTTGCGATCTACTATGGCAAGACCAAACTTGGCTACGTTCCGGGAAACGAGGTCGGCCCGCTGTCCTTGATGATGTATTACGGCCACGAGGACGTATTTGAGGCCCGCGTGCAACAGGTTGCCCCCCGAGCGCAGCCCGTGGCACCAGGTGCGCGTTGGCCTCTATGTGGTGGATGCCCGCTAGTCGGCAATGGAGGCGGCCATGTTTGATGACGACGACCAGTTCGATCTGACAGACGATCCGTTTGAGTGGGATCTGCTACTCGACGACGATGAGTTGGAGCAGGATCGTAAGAAGCGGCAGGGCAAGAACGCCCAGGGTGACGCTTCGAAAAAGCAAGACAAGCGCCGCCGCGGACTGTTCGGCGGGCTCTTTGGCTAACCGCCGCATCGCTGTGTCTGTATACTTAGCACGAGTTGGATGCATTGCGAAATGAGGGCATAGACGATGATGTGGTTTACCGCCGACCTGCACCTGGGCGATACGAATATCTTGCACGACATGGATCGACCGTTTGATTCGGTCGAGGAGATGAACCGCAAGGTCATCGATGCCATCAATGAGTGCGTGGCTGCGGACGACCGCCTCTATATCCTGGGAGACTTTACGTATCGCTTGCCCATGGCGGAGGCGGTGCGCCTGCGCGAGCGTATCGAATGCAAGAATGCGACGCTCATCCGCGGTAACCATGACGGCGACTGGGAAGATTCCGACGCCCCGCAAATTTGGGAAGACGTGCGCGATTACCTGGAGATTGCTCCCGGCTATGCCAAGGGCCATCGTCTGGTTATGAGCCACTACCCCATGCTCAGCTGGAACGGCAAGGCACGTGGCGCCATTATGCTGCATGGGCATATCCACAGCAGGGGTGACCGCACCAACGCACGCAACCGCGATCGCGAGCGCCCCATTTACCGCTACGATGTGGGCCTCGACGCCAATGACTACAAGCCCGTAAGTCGTGATCAAATCCTCGGCTATTTTGGACTGTAATTCTCGAACCACCACAAAGGGGACAGGCACCTTTGTGGTGGTTCTGGCGCCGCTGCCATTATGGCGGCGGCGCCTTTTTTGTCCGTGCGGCGCGGTAGAGTGTAGGCGGTTGTAATTTGCGTCCATCGAGGAGCTGCTATGAACGAGATCAAGTGCCCGCATTGCGGCGAAGTGTTTAAGGTCGATGCGTCTGGCTATGCGGATATCGTCAAGCAAGTACGCGATGCCGAGTTTTCGCGCGACCTGGATGAGCGTGTGAAGACAGTCCAGCGCGAGGGCGAGCAGGCGCTGGAGCTTGAGCGCTCGCGTTCGACGGCTGCCTTGCAGGAGGCAGAGTCCCAGCGCAACGCTCAGCTTGTCGAGCAGAAGAACGCCGCGGCTCAGCAGCTGGCACAAGAAGTCGCCAAACGCGATGCTGAGCTCGCCGAGCTGCGCGCCAAGCTCGAGGGCGCTGCCGCAGAGCGTGAGAGCGCAAGCCAGCGCGCGGCGGTAGAGGCACGAGCCGATGCTCAAAAGGAGAATGCAGAACTCCAGCGTGAGATTGATAGCCTGCGTGCGCAGCTTGGGCGCAAAGATGACGAAGCAAAGCTTGCCGAGTCGGCGGCGCGCAACGCTGCTCAAAACGATTTAGCTGCACGTGATGCTCAGATTGCCGAGCTGCAGGCCAAGCTTGCCGCGGCGGACAAGGCCCAGGAGATGGCGCTTGCCGCCGCTGCGGCTGAGTCGCAGCGCGAGCTCGATGCCGCTCGCAGCGAGGCCGAGCGCGCGCTTACTGACTATCGCGCGACGGTACAAGAGAAGTTTTCCGCCGCTAAGGCACAGTCCGAGCAAGAGGCCGAGGGTCTGCGTGCCCAGCTGCGCGAGCAGGAACTGATGGCAAAAATGAACCTGTCGGAGGCGGTTGCCGCGGCGGAGCGAGAGCGCGATGAGGCACGTGCCAAGCTGACGAGTGAGCTGGCGGTGCGCGATTCTCGCGAGGAACAGGCTAAGGCGGCGCATGAGCTCGAGCTCGCGCAGGCCAAGCGCGCGAGCGATGACCTGATTCGCTACAAGGATGAAGAGATTGAGCGCCTTAAGGACATGAAGGTCCGCCTGTCCACCAAGATGGTGGGCGAGTCGCTTGAGCAGCACTGCGAGACCGAGTTCAACCGTCTGCGCATGACGGCGTTTCCCAACGCGTACTTCGAGAAAGACAACGATGCGTCCGAGGGTACCAAGGGCGACTTTATCTTCCGCGAGTGCGACGCGAGCGGCAACGAGGTCATTTCAATTATGTTCGAGATGAAAAACGAGAACGATGAGACCGCGACCAAGCACAAAAACGAGGACTTCTTTAAGAAACTCGATCACGATCGTCGCCAGAAAGGCTGTGAGTACGCGGTGCTCTGCACCCTGCTGGAGCCCGAGAGCGAGCTCTATAACGCAGGGATAGTCGACGTGAGCTATCGCTACGAGAAGATGTACGTGATCCGTCCGCAGTTTTTCATTC
>USPT01000129.1 GCA_900556705.1 uncultured Collinsella sp. | reverse complement strand
CTGCGCAAGACGAAGGCCACATTAAGTGGCCTTCTTTGCGTGCGGAACTCGCGACAAACCAAAACCATCTCGCCAGCCCAGCGACCATGGGGTCCCAAGGTTTTCAAAAAAGCGGTCGGCGCGCAGTGCGCCGACCGCCGATATATGGTGTCTGATATTTTCTACCAGCTAGGGCCTCTTACTCGTCTAGGAGATCTTCTGGCATGTCGTTGCCGTCGCCTAGATCGACAGGGGTTTCTTCGGAAGCAGAGCCGTTTTCTGTGGCTTCGCCTTCGGGCCTCTCTTTGGCGGCCGTCATGCGGGCCACGGCGCAGATGCGGTCGTTGTCGTCGACGGTCATCATCTTGACGCCCTGGGTGGCGCGGCCGGTCTGGCTGATCTCGTCGGTCTTGACGCGAATGACCGTCGCGCCCTCCGTCACGATGAACAGCTCGTGCTGCGGGCCCACCGTCTTCATGGCCGCGAGGTTACCCTTACGTTCGGTCATTTGAATGGTGTAGACGCCCTGGCCGCCGCGATTCTGCTCCGGGTAGTCCGCGACCGGCGTGCGCTTGCCGTAGCCGCGCTCGGTGATGACGAATAGATCGCCGTTGCCGTTAGTGACTTCCATGCCCAGAACGCTCACGCCGTCCTTCAGACCGATACCGCGAACGCCGCTGGTATCGCGGCCGGTGGCGCGCACCTGCTCCTCGGAGAACATGATCGCCTTGCCCGCGGTGGTGGCCAGGATAATCTTGTCGCCCTCGCGCACGCGGCGCACGTTCAGCAGCGCGTCGTCGTCACGCAGGTTGATAGCGATCAGGCCGTCGCGACGGCTGCGGTCATATGCGCTCATCACGGTCTTTTTGACCATGCCGCTCTTGGTGGCAAACATCAGGTACTCGTCGGCCGGGAACTCGCGGCAGCTGATGACGCTCGCGATCTTCTCGCCTTCCTCGAAGGGCAGCAGGTTGACGATCGCGGTACCGCGCGCCTGGCGCGTACCCACCGGCAGCTCGTGCACCTTCAGGCGATAGACCTTGCCCTTGCTCGAGAAGAACAGCACGTACTCGTGCGTGGACGCGATGAACATCTCATCGATAACGTCGTCCTCTTTGAGGTTGACGCCCGACACGCCCTTGCCACCGCGCTTCTGGGCACGGTAGGCAGCCACTGGGATACGCTTAACGTAGCCGGTGTGGGTGATGGTCACGACCATATCCTCGTCGGCGATGAGGTCCTCGACATCCAGGTCCTTCTCAACCTGGCTGATTTCGGTACGGCGCTTGTCGCCAAACTTCTTGGAGATCTCGCGCATCTCTTCCTTGATGACGCCCAGAATCTTCTCCTCGTGCGCCAGCAGGTCCTCGTAGTAGGCGATGGCGCGGCGCAGGCCGTCCAACTCTTCTTGGATCTTGTCGCGCTCCAGGCCGGTCAGGCGGCGCAGCTTCATCTCGAGGATGGCCGTGGTCTGCTCGGGCGTAAAGCCAAAGCGTTCGATCAGTCGGCTGCTGGCCTCGGAGTCGGTCTGCGAGGAGCGGATGATGCTGATGACCTCGTCGATATGGTCAAGGGCCATCAGGTAGCCCTCGAGGATATGCGCGCGGGCCTGGGCCTTCTTAAGGTCGAAGCGGGTGCGGCGGGTGACGACGTCGACCTGGTGGTCGATGTAGTGCTGCAGCATCTCGCGCAGGCTCAGGCATTTGGGAACGCCGTTGACAAGCGCCAGGTTGTTGGCGCCAAAGGTCGTCTGCAGCGAGGTGTACTTATACAGGTTGTTGAGCACGACCTGCGGAATGACGCCCTTCTTGAGCTCGATGACCAGACGGATGCCCTTCTGGTTGGACTCATCGCGCATATCCGAGATGCCCTCGATGCGCTTGTCGTTGACGAGCTGGGCGATCTTCTCCTGCAGGGTGCCCTTGTTGACCATGTAGGGAATCTCGGTAAAGACCAGGCGGCTGCGGCCGGTCTTGGTGGACTCCACATGTGCCTTGGCACGCACGGTAATGGAGCCGCGGCCGGTCTCGTAGCTCTGCTTAATGCCGGCGCTGCCCATGATGATGGCGCCGGTGGGGAAGTCCGGACCGGGCATGATCTGCATGAGCTCGTCGACGGTGGCGTCGGGGTTGTCGATCAGGTAGCAGGTGGCCTCGATCGCCTCGGTGAGGTTATGCGGAGCGATGTTGGTGGCCATGCCGACGGCGATGCCTTGGCTGCCGTTGACCAGCAGGTTGGGGAAGCGCGCAGGCAGCGCCACGGGCTCGGCGAGCGATTCGTCGTAGTTGGGCTGCCAGTCGACGGTATCCTTCTGCAAGTCACGCAACAGTTCCATGGCGGGCTTTGCCAGGCGGCTCTCGGTGTAACGCATGGCAGCGGCGCCGTCGCCGTCGATGTTGCCGAAGTTGCCGTGACCGTCGATGAGCGGCGTGCGCATGGAGAACCACTGCGCCAGGCGGACCATGGCCTCATAGACCGCGGAGTCGCCATGCGGGTGGTACTTACCGATAACTTCGCCGACCGTCCAGGCCGACTTCTTATGTGGGCGGTTGGGGTAGATGCCGCTCTCGTTCATCGCGTACAGGATGCGGCGGTGCACCGGCTTTAAGCCGTCGCGCACGTCCGGCAGGGCACGCGCCGTGATAACCGACATCGAATACTCGATGAACGACTGCTTCATCTCGCGGCCAAACTCCGAAATCTGGAGCTGGCCGCCGTTGATATCCTCGCCGGCCGAGGCGCCACGGTCGACTTCGCCAAAGCTCTCCTCGAGCTCGGCGTCGTCTTCTTCCTCATCATCATCGGCATCGGGGTTATAGGCGTCCGGGTCGCCGTCCTCGCCCTGCTCAGCACGGGCAAGCAGGCGCTTCAGATCGTCGGGCATACCGGCATCGCCGGCCTCGCCCATACCCTCGTTGTTGTTGATATCGTCTGCCACGTTACCTCCTCATGGTTTGCGTGGTCCATTAGTTCCCAACCACGGAGACGGCTTTTCCAGGTGCCGCAGATTCGCCCGAAAGAGGAGGGAAGCGTACTTGGGTACGCGACCGACGATTGAGGGCGAAGGTGCGGTGGCTGGGAAAGCCGCAGGGATTAGGCGTCTAAGAATCGTGCATCATGTGCATGCTTCTCGATGTACTCGCGGCGATAGCCGACCTCGGAACCCATCAGCTCGCGCACGGCGCGGTCCGCCACCACGGCGTCCTCGATCGACACACGCTGCAGAATGCGGGTCTTGGGGTCCATCGTCGTCGAGGCAAGCTGTTTGGGGTCCATCTCGCCCAGGCCCTTGTAGCGCTGGACGGTATAGCCCTTGCGCTTTTTGGTGATCTTGCCGTCCTTGGCCTTGCCGTCCTCGTCGTTATCATCGGGGTTCAGGCCCAGACTCTGGATGGTATCGCGAAGGATCTCGTCTTCGGGCTGGCGGCCGTTGGGATACACGTAGTGGATCTTGTTGCGCACCTTAATGCCAAAGATGGGCGGGCAGGCAACATAGACGTAGCCGGCATCGATCAGCGGACGCATGTACTTGTAGAAGAACGTCAGCAGCAGGATGCGGATATGCGCGCCGTCGACGTCTGCATCGGTCATGATGATGATCTTGTGGTAGCGCGCCTTGGTGATATCGAAATCGCCGCCGTCGCCGGCACTCGTCGTGACGCCGCAGCCGATCGCGGTAATCAGCGACTGGATGGTGTCACTCGAGAACGCGCGATGGTCACCAACGCGCTCGACGTTCAAAATCTTGCCGCGCAGGGGCAGAATCGCCTGGATGTCTC
>USPT01000128.1 GCA_900556705.1 uncultured Collinsella sp. | reverse complement strand
AGGCGGCGCGGATCTGATCGAAGTCGTTGCCGTCGGCGAGCTCCACCACGTGGAATTTGAAGGCGCGGAACTTGTCGGCGAGCGGCATGGGGTCGTTGACCTCCTCGACGGGGCCGTCGATCTGCAGGCCGTTGTGGTCGACGATCACGCAGAGGTTATCGAGCTGCTGGTTGCCGGCAAACATGGCGGCCTCCCAGACCTGGCCCTCCTCGCTCTCGCCGTCGCCCAGCAGGGCGTAGGTGCGATAGTCATCGCCCCAGTGCTTGGCGGCAACGGCCATGCCCACGGCGGCGGAGATGCCCTGGCCGAGCGAACCGGTGGACATGTCGACGCCCGGGGTGTCGTTCATGTTGGGGTGACCCTGCAGGTGGCTGCCGATGTGGCGCAGCGTCTCGAGATCCTCCTTGGGAAAGAACCCGCGCTCGGCGAGCACGGCGTACAGACCAGGCGCGCAGTGGCCCTTGGAAAGCACGAAGCGATCGCGGTCGGCCTTGCGGGGGTCGGCCGGGTCGACGTTCATTTCCTCAAAGTACAGATAGATCATGATGTCGGCAGCGCCGAGCGAACCGCCCGGATGGCCGGACTTGGCAGCGTGCACGCCGGTGACGATGCCCTTCCTTACCTCGTTGGCAACCTTTTTGAGCTCTTCGTCGCTCATTGTGCCTTCCTTTCATCCTCTTTAGACAAGATGCGCACGGCACAGAAGGTCGTCCCAACCCAGCCGCGATGCACGTACGTCATTCATTATGCTGGAAACTGGAAGCTTTACCAGAGTATTTATCATTATTTGAGCAATTGAGCAGGCAGAACCGCTGATGAAACGGTTTATCAATGTGAACGTCTTTTGGACGGAACGCAGTCGGCCCTACGCGTTAATGTCCTTGAAGCCCTCACCGAAAGTTTCCGTAACGTCGGCCACGGTCACGATGGCGCGCGGGTCGCGCTCGCGCACGATCGTCTTGAGCGTATTGAGCTCGCGACGGCTCACGATGACCATGATCACCGGCTTCTCGGCGCCCGAGTACATACCGGTCGCCTTAAACTTGGTGCAGCCGCGGCCCAGGCCATACATGATGTCGGCCGCGATATCGGGAAACTTGTCCGAGATGATGAGCACCATACGGCGCCTGTTGCCACCATCGACCACAGCATCGATCACATAACCGCTAATGACCATCGAAAGACCCGCATACAGCGCGTTTTCGACCGAGAAGACCGGGGCCGACAGCGCGCACACGGCAACATCGATCGCCATGACGGTCGAGCCAACCGGCAGCGATGTGTTGCGCGAGATAATCTGACCGATGGTGTCTGAGCCGCCAGTGTTGGCACCGGCGCGCAGCACCATGCCGTAGCCGATGCCCGTGATAATGCCGCCCCACATAGCGGGCAGCATCAGGTCGGCATGTGCCAGCGGCGCCACAAACGGAGCAAACAGGTCGGTGAAGAAGCCCAGCAGCACAAAGCCCGTCGCCGTCTGGACCACGTAGAACATGCCACCCTCGCGCATAACGACCAGCAGCAGCAAGGCATTCATCACGATGGTTTGAATACCGACAGGCAGCGAGATGCCATGCGAGGCGCCGACCGCCTGGATAATCGTGGCGAGACCCGTAACGCCGCCGGCAGCAAGACCGTTGGGAATCAAAAATAGATCCGTCGCGATAGCGGCCAGAGCGCAGCCCAGCATAATCTTGGGCAGATCGTGAAAGAAGTTCAGCGAAAGAATGCGCTTGATGTCCAGACGATATGCCATGCTGCCTCCCTCAAAAAAGCGCACCCAAACGAGTGCGCTTTGAACTTCTTGCTGTATTCGATTCTACCGATTCACCGAGCAAATACCACCCCTGCGAAGTGTTTGCATCGACCCGGAGCCAACCATGTGCCTAGGCGTCCGAGCCTTCCGCATCGGCGTTGCCGGTTGCCCAGCGATGGTAGCCGATCACAAACGGATCCAGATCGCCATCGTCGAGAACGGCCTCGACGTTGCTGGTCTCCACGCCCGTACGCAGGTCCTTGACCATCTGGTACGGGTAGAGCACGTAGCTGCGAATCTGGTTACCAAACCCGATCGTGGTCTTGGGTCCACGAATCTCGTCGAGCGCCTCGGCGCGCTTCTCAAGCTCGATCTCGTACAGACGGGCCTTGAGAATCTGCATGCACGCGGCCTTGTTTTGAATCTGGCTGCGCTCGTTTTGGCAAGTGACAACGATGCCGCTGGGAAAATGCGTCACGCGTACGGCGGAGTCGGTGGTGTTGACGCCCTGGCCGCCCGGGCCGCTCGCGTGATACACGTCCACGCGGATATCGTCGGGACTGATCTCGATGTCGATATCGTCAGGCAGCACGGGGATGACCTCGACGCCGGCGAACGTGGTCTGGCGACGCTTCTTGTCGTCGGTGGGGCTAATGCGCACCAGACGGTGGACGCCGGCCTCGGCACGCAGCATGCCAAACGCGTCCTTGCCCTCTACGGTAAAGGTCGCACGGTCGATGCCGATGACCTCGGCCGCGGGGCAGTCGTTGATGGTAACCTTCCAGCCGCGACGCTGGCAGTACTTCATGTACATCTTAAAGAGCATGAAGGTCCAGTCCTGCGCCTCCAGGCCACCCTGTCCGGGCTTGATGGTCACAATCGCGTCGCCGTGATCGAACTCACCGGTAAACCAGCTCGAAAGCTCGAGCTCGTCGATAGCGCGGGCCAGGCGTTCTGCCGTCGTGGCAGCCTCCTCGCGCAATGCGGCGGCATCGGGGTCGTCGCCCATCTCCTCGGCAAGCTCCAGCGCCGCGCGGGCGTCAGATAACTCGCCGCGCGCGGTATCCACGGCAGCGATATCTTCCTTGGCGCGAGCGATCTCCTCCATGGTGGTGCGAGCGGCGTCGGCGTCATCCCAAAAGCCGGGGGCCACGCTTTTGGCCTCGAGCTCGGTCACACGCGTGCGCTTCTCGTCCAAATGAAGATACGACTCGACCTCGCCGAGCCGGTCCGCAAACGCGTCCAGCTCGGCGGGCGTTACCTCTAAAGCCTCGGTCATTAACGATTCCTGCCGTGGCAGTACTTGAACTTCTTGCCGCTGCCGCAGGGGCAAAGGTCGTTGCGGCCCACGTTGACATAAGGGTCATCGCTCTCGGACTTGCGGTAGGTGGTCACCTTGCCGCCGTTGTTGACAGCAGCCGGGCCTCCCTGAACGGCCGTACGAGCCTGCACCTGTGCCTGCTTGCGCAGCACCGAGTTGCCGTTGTCGCCATCGACATCGGCGGGGCCGGAGAAGCGCGCACCCTCGAGCGCGGGGTCCTCCTTGTGCTCCACGGCGTGCGGGGCGGCCTTGATCTCGATGCGCAGGACGGTGCGCAGGTAATCCTCGTACATGGTGTCGACGAGCATCTGGAACGCGTCATAAGCCTCGGTCTTGTACTCGACCAGCGGATCGCGCTGACCAAAGCCGCGCAGTCCGATACCGGTCTTGAGGTAGTCCATCTCCTGCAGGTAGTTCATCCAGCGGGTGTCGATGACGCGCAGCATGACCTGGGTGTTGAGCTCGCGCATGAGGTCCTCACCCAGGCGCTCGGCCTTCATGTTGTAGCACTTCTCAACGTAGGCCAGGACATCGGCAGCAAGGGCCTCGAAGTCCTCGTCGGGGAACTTCGGCGTATCGATATGGCCGGTGAGCTCAACGACCCACTTGCGCAGGCCCTCGAGATCGCGCTCGCCCTCGTGGCTGTCCTTGGTGCAGAACTCCTGCACGCAGCGGTACACGGTGTCGTGCA
>USPT01000127.1 GCA_900556705.1 uncultured Collinsella sp. | reverse complement strand
GTAGTCTCCTATCGAATCAGGAACACTTCTTCAGGGGAGTATAGCGCAGGCAGGGACGCCCAAATCGTGCGCCGTAGGAAAAGCAGAGGATTGTGCTAACGTACTCATAGAAGAGCTTGCGTACGCATAACCTGATCTTTGGCATTTGCTTACGAGCCGCTGACCTTGCAGTTTCCTGCCGTTCGTGGAAATCGTTGGGACGCGCCATATGTACGCTAATATGTATGAGTTGAGCGACATATAAATAAGCATGTAACGGAGTACATATGTCACCAAACAGCGATTCCATCCTTTCCCAGGAGCTCTCGCGCCGCACTGCCCTCAAGGCCCTGTTCGGCGCCGCTTCTGCGGCAGTTCTTTTTGGCCTGCCCGCTCGCGCCCATGCGGCGGAGGCTTCCAAAGAAACCACCGATAAACTGAATGCCGCCCAGGCCCAGCTCGACGAGGTTCAGGCCCAGCTCGACAGCATCGCAAATGAGTATGCGGCGCTGGCCAACAAGAATGCCCAGACCCTCAACGACATCGAGAATGTCCAGGGCAAGATTGACGACACGCAGGCCCAGATCGATGAAAAGAAGGCCGAGCTCAAGAAGAAGCGCAACGACCTTTCCGATCGCGTGGCCGCCAGCTACAAGTCCGGCGGCACGAACATCCTGTCGCTGCTGCTGGCCTCTGGCTCGTTTGAGGAACTCGTCGCCAACGCGCATTACGTTGAGAAGATCAACAAGAGCGACCGCGACGCCATCGAGGACATTCAGACCATCCAGGAAGAGCTCGATGCGCAAAAGACCGAGCTCGAGTCGCAGAAGGCCGACTTAGAGAAGCTCAAGGACCAGCAGACTGCCCAGATGCAGGACATGCAGGCCAAGCAGCAAGAAGTCCAGACCGTGCTGAACGGTCTTTCCGACGACGTCAAGGAGCTCATGGCTCAGCGCGATTCCGAGATCCTCGCTGCTGCCCAGGCTGAGGAGGCCGCTAGGAAGGCTGCCGCTGCCGCGGCTGCCGCGAACAAGAACAATTCCTACTCGGGTGGTTCGAGCTCGGGTGGTGGATCGTACGCGCCCGGAACTCCGCAGCAGAATGCCGGCTCGGGCAAGCAGCAGGCTGTCGTCAACGCGTGCTACTCCACGCCTTCGCCGGGTCAGAACTGGTGCGCGGCGTGGGTCACCAATGTCTTCCGTAACGCCGGCGTTGGCTACTTTGGAGGCAATGCGTGCGACATGTTTAACGCCTGGTGCTATAGCTCCGACCGCTCGGCGCTGCAGGTGGGCATGATCGTGGCCGATTCCTCGCACAGCGGCACGGGTGCTCCGGGCCTTATCTACGGTCATGTGGGTATCTACGTTGGCGGCGGCATCGTTATGAGCAACGAGGGTGCCATTACGTCTAAGTCGCTTGACTCGTTTATTAGCTTCTATGGCACTGGCTCTGGCGTGCGTTGGGGCTGGCTCGGCGGTATTGCGCTGTCGTAGCTGCGGTTTGAAGCAAGTTGGTCCGGGACTGGGGGCGAGGCATAAGGTTGCCTGCTCTACAGTCCTGCGCAAGACGAAGGCCACATTAAGTGGCCTTCTTTGCGTGCGGAACTCGCGACCAACCTTATGCCTCGCCCCCAGCCCCGGACCTTCCGGGTCCAAGGCGTGACACACCGGACCGGATTATCTGAATAAATATGGTGAAGGCCCCTTTCGGGGCCTTCTTTTTATAAAAATTCGCCTACTCGGTGGACTTCGGGTTCTAGGTCTACGTTGAATTGGTCTTTGACGGTTGCCTGGATGCGGCGGATGAGTTCGTCGACATCGGCGGCGGTGGCGTGGTCGGCGTTGACGATGAAGCCGCAGTGCTTCTCGCTCACCTGCGCGCCGCCAACGGCGTGTCCTCGCAGGCCGGCATCCATGATGAGTTTGCCGGCAAAGTAACCCTCGGGGCGCTTGAAAGTGGAGCCGGCACTCGGCATGTCGAGCGGCTGCTTGTCCTCGCGGCGCTGGCGGTAGTCGTCCATGTCGGCCTTGATCATCGCGGCGTTGCCCGGGGCGAGATTGAAGGTGGCCGAAAGCACGATAAAGCCGTCATCGGCGATGCGGCTCTTTCGATAACCCAGGTTGAGCTCGTCGACATCGAACTCGATGATATTGCCGCTGCCGCGGGTGCCGTCGTCGAGCTGGCGAGCGGGTTTGTAGACGCGCACGGACTCCAGCACATCGGCCATGCAGGCACCGTAGGCACCGGCGTTCATGTAGCAGGCGCCGCCGACCGATCCGGGGATGCCCGAGATGGGCTCCATGCCGGTGAGACAGGCCTCGGCTGCCGCGGCTGCGACATCGGAAAGCAGCGCGCCGGCTGCCGCCGTGACGTGCGTGCCGTCGATCGTAATGTCGGAGAGGCCTTCGCCCAGCGCCACGACGACGCCGCGGATGCCCTTGTCGCCGACGAGTAGGTCGGAGCCGTTGCCCACGATGGTGAGGGGCAGATCGCAGCGATAGCAGGTATCGAGCGTGGCGACGAGGCCCTGCTCGGTATCGGGCGTGACAAAGACGTCGGCCGGGCCGCCGATCTTAAACGTGGTGTGCTCGCGCATGGGCTCGCTCATCAGTACGTTGTCCTCGCCGGCAACGCCAGCAAGCGCGCACAGCAGGTCCTCGTTAAAAAAGTCGTTCTCGTGCATACGAATATCCGCCTTTTGGTGGTCGTTGTCATCAATCGATTGCAATATACCCCACCCGGACGGATTTGGTGCGCTGGCGGCGATAAAACAGCCGTCTACCGGATTGGTAAAGTGTTTATCACCGAGGTAGAGGGGTAGTCGCTATACTTTCAAGAGATTGCGCGTAAACCCGGAAGGAGCGAGATGGCCAACAAAGTCACCCTCAAGCAGATCGCCCAGGAGGTGGGGCTTTCCCCCTCGTCGGTCTCGCTTGTGCTCAATAATCGGCCCTGTCGCATCTCGGAAGAAAACCGCAAACTCATCAAGGAGGTCGCGGCGCGCAACCACTATGTTCCCAACCAGATTGCGCGTAGTCTGGTCATGCGCGAGTCGCGCACGCTGGGCCTTATCGTCCCTAACATCGAGAGCCGCTTTTTTGCCTCGCTCGCCGGTAGCCTGGAAAAGCGCTGTCGCGAGGACGGCTATGCGCTCTTCATTACCAGCTCGGGTGGAAGCGCCGATGACGATCTGGAGCTGCTGCGCCAGCTGGTAACGCGCGGCGTTGATGGCGTCTTCCTGGTCGTGGGCGACGAGTTCTCCGACGACCGCGCCCTGCGCGAAGAAGTCAGCCATCTGCCTATCCCTGCCGTGATGGTCGACCGTGCCATTGAGGGGCTCGAGTGCGACAAGGTGATGTTCGACCACGAGATGGGTGGCTACATGGCCACTCGCTATCTGATCGAGCAGGGCCACCGTCGCATTGCCTGCTTGGTTAACGCGCGCCGTTCCAATACGGGGCGTAAGCGACTTGCCGGCTATGAGCGCGCGCTGCGCGAGGTTGGCCTGCCTATCGACGCACGTTTGGAGTTTGAGAGCGAGTACTACATTCCGAGTGCCTACGAGGCCTCGGAGGCGGTGCTCGCAACTGATGCCACCGCCGTGTTCGCAAGTTCGGATAACATCGCCCTCGGTCTGCTCAAGCGCTTGCACGAGATGGGGAAGAGCATCCCGGGCGATATCTCGGTGGTGAGCTATGACAACTCGGCGGCCGACGTTCTCTTTGAGCCGGCGCTGACCGCCATTGAGCAGGATCCTGGTGTCCTCGCGGAGCATGCTTTTGGCTGCATGTCCAAGCGTCTTGCCGGTAGGG
>USPT01000126.1 GCA_900556705.1 uncultured Collinsella sp. | reverse complement strand
AGGTGACGACGAGCTGCTCGGTGGTGGCGTCGCCGTCCAGCAGCTCGCGGAAGGTGCAGGTTTGGTGCGCCATGGTAAAGCGGTCGACTGAGGCTACGGTCAGGTCGAGCGGCACGCGATGCGGCGCCACATGCTCGGCCTCCAGCAGGAAGGTCTGGCGCTTGCCGTCTAGGTCGGCGCAGATGACGGCCAGGCCGCGCAGGGTAATGCCGGCCAGATAGTCGGGCATTAGGCCCAAGAACTCGGGGTCGGGGCCGGCCACACGCGGATGCATGCGGCTCTCGGCCTGCATGCGGGCACCGAGGGCCGCCGCCGCGCCCTTAAACTGCTTGTAGGCGATCAGGCGCTGGATCAGGACCTCGCGCAAGGCGTCGCCGTCGAGCGCGCTGAGCTCCTCGAGGTCTTCGTCGAACTCGTCATCGTCGTCATCGGCTTTGCGCGGTGTCTCCTGGGGGATCAGCGAGGCGGCCTTGATGTCCAAAAGGGTTGCCGCGACCAGCAAAAAGTCGCTCGCCACGTCCAGGTCCAGCGCCTCGATGCGCTCGGCCTCGGCAAGGTACTGCTCGGCCACCTCGCTGATGGAGATGGCGCCGATATCTACTTTTTGGCGGGTTACCAGCTGCAGCAGCAGGTCGAACGGTCCGCTGTAGACCTGCGTCGACACGCGATACGACATCTTCGACCTCCTTTGACGGCGCCTTCGCGGCGCGGTTTGGGTGCATGTTTCGACCGTTTTGTATGGTCGACCTGTTAGTTTACCTTAGATGCCGGCGATTGCGAAGTTGAGCAGCTGCTCGGCCAGCGGATACACGGTAACGTCGAAATAGCGGCCGATCGCATCGATGCCGGTCCACATGGGCAATAGGTACAGCACCAGGATGAGGATGGGCATGGCGTATTGCTGCAGACGGTAGTAGTTGGCGAGCGCCTTGCCTTTGAGAAACGGGACGACGATCGACGAGCCGTCGAGCGGCGGGATCGGGATGAGGTTGAAGAACGCGAGTGACAGGTTGACAACGATAAACGTGGCGCCGAAGTTCATGATCTGCGATGCCACGGCAAAGGACATGCTGGTGTAGAGGTTTCCGTACGTTGCGTGCATGAGGGCGGCCGCGAGGCACGCGAGTGCGATGTTCGACGCGGGGCCTGCCACGCTCACCAGGACCTCGTCGCGCTTGGGGTGCTTGAGGTTGTTGAGGTAGACGGGCACGGGCTTGGCGAAGGCGAACACCGGGCCGCCGGCGGCAAGCATGAGGAGCGGCAGGATGATGGTGCCAAACGGGTCGATATGGTTGAGCGGGTTGAGTGAGACGCGGCCGCGCGAACGGGCCGTCTTGTCGCCGAGCGCCCAGGCCACGGCGGCGTGCGCGCTTTCGTGGATCACGATACCCACGATGACGGCGACGGCGCTCGCGAGCAGATTCATGAGGTAGCTGCTGGACATGGCGCTCCCCTAGCGGACGCGGCGCGAGGCGCGCGTGAGCAGGTAGTCGGCCACAAACAGGATGACGGCCACGATGGCGTAATCCAGGCGGAACACGCCGCCAAAGGGCGACGTGATGACGCCGTATCCGGCGATGGCGCTCGGTAGCGCGCGTGAAAGCTCAACGACAAAGCCGACGATCTGCAGCTTGGCGGTGAGGCCGCTAAAGCACAGCAGCACGGTCATCGCGCTCATAAAGATGCCGCAGATGCGACAGGCGATGGCGATGATGCTCATCGCCACGGCAGCGGCCTTACGAGAGTTCACGCGCGGTCTCCTCTTCGATCTGGGTGGAAAGCTCCAGCCATTCGTCCTCGAGCTTGGGCAGCTCTTGCTTAAGGCCGTTATATTCCCCCAGCGCGGCATTGAACTTGTCCTGATCGGCATAAAGCTCTTCGCTTGCCATCAATTCCATAAGCTCGTCATAGCGGGCGCGCTTTTTGTCGAGCTCGGCCTCGATCTTCTTGAGCTGGTTGCGCACGCCCTTGAGCTTTTTGTTGAGCGCGGCGCGGGCCTGGGCCTCGGCGCGCTTTTGCTCCTTGGTCTTTTTGCCCTCGGCGGGCTTGGAGGCGGTGGCGGGGGTGTCGGGCTGGGCCGCGGTGACCTTAGCGGACTTGGTCGCGGCCGGTGCGCTCTCCCCTGCCGCATCGGCCGCGGCGCGGGCTGCGAGGTCCTCGCGCTTGTAGAGGTAGTAGTCGTAGTCGCCGTCGTAGACCGTGACCTTGCCATCGCGGATGTCAATGATGCGGTTGGCCACAGCGCGTACCAGGTGCTCGTCGTGGCTGATCAGCACGATGGTGCCGGGGAAGTTTTGCAGGGCGTTCTCGAGCATGTCTACCGAGTCGATGTCCAGGTGGTTTGTGGGCTCGTCCAGGCACAGGAGCGCCTCGGGGGCCACGAGCATCTTGGCAAGCGCCAGACGCGCCTTTTCGCCGCCGGAGAGGACACGGACCTGCTTCTCGATGGAGTCGTTGTCGCTAAATAGGAAGGCGCCCAGCAGGCTGCGCTGCTGCGGCACGGTCCACTTGGGCGTGACGGTGTCGATTTCTTGCAGGACAGTGTTGGACTCGGTCATGCCCTCGAGCGCATGCTGGGCGTAGTAGGCCACGCCCACGTTGGTGCCCAGGTCGCGTGTACCGGTGGTGGGCGGCTCCAGGCCGGCGAGGATCTTCATGAGCGTGGACTTGCCGGCGCCGTTGGGGCCGACGAGCGCCACGTGCTCGCCGCGGTAGAGCTTGAGGTCGATGTCACTGTATATGTGCTTGTTGCCGTAGGACTTGGATACACCCTCGAGGCCCACGACCATGTCGCCGGAGCGCGGCGGGTCGGGGAACTTAAAGTCGATGTGCTTGTGACCTTCGGGCAGGATGACGAGTTCCTTTTTGATCTGCTCAATCTTGCGGATGCGCTCCTGCGCCTGGGCAGCCTTGGTGGGCTTGTAGCGGAACTTGTCGACGAAGACCTGCATGTGGGCGATGTCGCGCTCCTGGGCGGCTCGCTTGGCGCGCATCTGCTCCAGGTTGTCCTCGCGCTGCTTGAGGTAGCTGCTGTAGTTGCCGGTGTAGGTGGTAACGCGGCGGTTCTCGAGAGCGGCGACGTGGTCGACGCAGGCGTCCATGAAGGCGCGGTCGTGGCTGACGATGAGGACGGCGCCGTCGTAGTTCGCGATAAAGCCGCGCAGCCACTGGACGCTTTCGAGGTCCAGGTGGTTGGTGGGCTCGTCCAGTAGCAGCAGGTCGGGGTGGCGCAGGAAGAGCTTGGCCAGCGCGATGCGCATCTGCCAGCCGCCCGAGAACTCGGAGCACGGGCGCTCAAAGTCGGTGACCTTAAAGCCCAGGCCGGACAGGATCTTGCGCGCGTTGCTCTCGAGCTCGTAGCCGCCCAGGTGCTCAAAGCGGTCCTGGACCTGGCCGTACTCGTTGAGGAGGGCGTCGACGTCCTTGCCCTGCTCGGAGAGCTCGGTGATCTGAGCCTGCAGCTCGTTGGCGCGCTCGCCCATGCGGCGAATTTCCTTGGCGGCCGCCATTACCTCGGCAAGGATGGTGGTGTCCTTGTGCTCCAGGTTGGTTTCTTGCTCTAGATAGCCTACCTGGCAGTCCTTGGCGTACTGGACCTGGCCGGCGTCGGGGCTGTCGATGCCCATGATGATTTTGAGCATGGTGGTTTTGCCGGCGCCGTTGGGTCCCACGAGCGCGAAGCGCTCGCCGGGGTTGATCTGGAAGGACGCGCCGCTAAAGAGGACGCGCGCGCCGAAGCTTTTTTCGATCTTGTCGACCAGGAGGATCATGGTGCCGCCTTTGACCTTGTGTTCCTATAT
>USPT01000125.1 GCA_900556705.1 uncultured Collinsella sp. | reverse complement strand
CGTCGGGGTCCTTAAAGAATTTCGCCATGATGTTCTCCTTTGCTGATGTGCCAATGTTCTTGATGGTTCTTATGCCCAAAGGCAGACAAACCATCCACGGCATTGCAAATGAACACATAACGAGCGGGGACGATGGGACAGCGCGGGCTATCCGCCCTGGCGGCCTCACCCGAGCGGGTTAACGCCCGTCGCCGCCCAGCAGCGCCAGAACATCTTCGCGGGTAAACAGCGCCGACGAGATGCCGTCGCCGCCGAGCACGCTGTTGACCAGGTCGCGCTTGGACTCCTGTATCTGCATAATGCGTTCCTCAATCGTGTCCTTGGCGATGAGCTTGTACACGGTCACGGTATGTTGCTGGCCAATACGATGCGCACGGTCGGTCGCTTGGTCCTGCGCCGCCACGTTCCACCACGGGTCGTAGTGGATGACCACGTCGGCCGCCGTCAGGTTAAGGCCCACGCCGCCCGCCTTGAGCGAGATCAAAAAGACCGGCACCTCGCCCGCCTGGAACTGTGCGACCATCTTGGCGCGGCTCTCTTTAGACGATGCGCCCGTGAGCTTAAGGAAGGCGATATCCTCCTTGGCCAGGCGCTTGCCAATGATATCGAGCATGCCCGTAAACTGGCTGAACAACAGGATGCGATGACCACCGTCGAGTGCGCCGTGCACGAGCTCCATGCACGTATCGAGTTTGGCGCTCCCCGCCTTGTAATCCTCGTAGTGTAGACGCGGGTCGCAGCAGATCTGGCGCAGCTTGGTGAGCTCGGCGAGTACCTTGAGCTTGTCTTTCTTAAACTCGGATGCCTCGCGGTGCTGCACTTGCTGGGCAATGCGGTCCTGGTTTGCCAGGTAGAGCTTGCGCTGCTCGCCGGTGAGCTGCGCCATGACCGTATCCTCGATCTTCTCGGGCAGGTCGGCCACCACGTCTTCCTTGACACGGCGCAGCACAAACGGCGACACGAGCGCTTGCAGGCGGGCGGCACTGTCGCCCTCGGCATGCTCGACCGGGCTTTCGAAGCGCTTGGCAAACGACTCGCGCGTGCCGAGCAGGCCCGGCATCAAAAAGTCGAAGATGCTCCAGAGCTCGGATAGGCGGTTTTCGATGGGCGTGCCCGTCAGGGCAAAGCGCACGCCGGCAGGCAGGCGCTTTGCGGCGCGCGCCACCTGGGTGAGCGGGTTTTTAATGTACTGGGCCTCATCGAGCACCACACGGGCAAAGTCCTGCTCGACGTACTCGTCGATATCGCGCCGCATAAGGTCATACGACGTCACGACCACGTTATGCTCGGCCACGCCGGCGATTTGCACGCGACGCTGCGCCTTGGCGCCCACAATGGCGCACACATCGAGCGAGGGCGCAAAGCGCTCCAGCTCGGCGGTCCAGTTGTACACAAGCGACGCGGGACACACCACAAGCGTGGGTTTAGTGTCCCCCGCCTCCACGCGCGCCAGGATATGCGCGATCATCTGGAGCGTTTTACCCAGGCCCATATCGTCGGCCAAGATGCCGCCAAGGCTCAGGTGTTCGAGCGAGCCGAGCCACTGGTAGCCGTCGACCTGATAGCCGCGCAGTGTGGCCTTGAGCGAGACCGGCACCGTAAAGTCCATCTTGCCGAGCGCATCCAAGCGCTCGACGGTGCGGCGGAACGCGGCGTCACGATCGGCCTCGAGCGCGGGCGTGCGCGCGAGCATGCTATCGACGAACAGGGTGCTCGATGCGGGAAGCAACACGCCGTCGAGCAGGTCGACGGCATCGACGCCCAGGTCCTCGGCGAGGCCAAACGCGGCTCGAGCGCCCTCGTCCAGGCGAATGATGTCGCCGGACGTAAGGCGCGCAAACGTTTGATGGCGCTTGTACGAATCGAGATAGACGGCAAGGTCCGCGGCCGAAAGCCCGCTCGCGCCCAGCTCGACATCGAGCAGATTGCTCTTGACAGTCGCACGAACCGAAAGCTTGGGCGCAGGGCGGACCGAGATCTGGCGCAGGCGGTCGCTGAGCATGACCTCGCCCAGCTCGGACAGGGCAGACAGGCCCTCGGTCAGCAAGTGAAACAGGCTCTCGTCATCGCGTTCCTCAAACGCCAGGCCGCCCTCGTAAAAGTCGAAATACAGGGCCGCCGTGTCCATAACGCGAAACTCTGCCACCTCGTCGCGCGGCGGCACGCCCGGGCGCCGCTCTTCGAAGGGGCTGCCCGGAGCGCCCAGGCTAAAGAGATCTGCCGACCAGTCGCCATAGGTAACCGTAACTTTGCAGGTCACGAGCCCATCGTCGACACCAATCGCCATGGCAAAGCTCGGCTCGGGCGCCACGGTATCGAGCGCAGCGGGCGCAGTAAGGTCGGTGTAGTCGCGCAAAATGGGCAACGCCATACGACAGAACTCCCCCACCTGGTCGGCAGCGATATGGACCGGCGTGCGACAGGGCAGCAAGCGCGATAGGAACGGCGCCGCATGCTGGGCAAACCCTACATCGGTGCGGCGCGCACGGCGGGTGTCGACCAAATAGGCAACGTCGCCCGATGCAAAGCAGTATGCATCGGCCGGCAGGCGCAGATCGTAGCTGCCACCAGCCGCCGGCGCGATTTTGGCGGCAAGAAGCGGCGGGCGCTTGGACAGTGCTTCGTCCTCCCCTTCCGGAGGCATCTCAACCGCAACGTCATAGGTGCGATGCGTCGTCGTCCCCCGTGACCAGGCGGGCTCAAAGGAGATGGTCCGGCCGCGCAGCAGGTCCAGCACATGTACGATACTATGCTCGGACAGCGGCAACTGACGCTCAGCGACAAAACCGCTGCGGGCAAAGTCGTACGACGCCGAACGCGAGCTTGTGATGTCATCGAGATAGGCGACTGTCGTCACAACAAGGTTGAGCAGCTTTGTCGACACGTCTTCGAAGGCTTCGGGCGTATGGACAAACGTGAGCTTCTTGCCGTACGAGAAGGTGCCGCCTCGGACATAGGCGTCGGCCATGCCGTCGATATCCTTGACCACGTAGGACACCGAACCGCAGCGAATGCGAAACTCGAGCGCCCAGCTAAAGCGGTCGGCGAACAGCGGATTGTAGTACGGCACCAACGAGGGCTCCAACGCCGCTTTGGGGGCGTCGGGATCAACGGCACCGGCAAGCTTGCGGCGCATGCTCGCCAGCTCATCCATGCGCGCGTCCGAAAGATCGGAGAGCGCCGCCATGAGGCTGGGGCTCGTGGGGACGGGCGCCGGAAAGGGAAAGTTGGGGTTGACGGCCGGCGCTTTGGGCGCGGTGCGCGCGGGCTGTTTCGGCTGCGCCGTAAACGTGCGAACCGGTGTGCGCAGCCCCTCAACAGGCTCAATGCCGCTGGCGTCCAGGTACGCCAGCGCTGTGGCGATGGCGTGCTTGCACATGCCGGGGTAGCGATAGGCAGCGGGGCAATCGCAGTCGTAGTCGATCACCTCGTGCTCGTCCATATCGAGCGCCACGTGCGTCTTGTACAGATCGCCGCGCGAGCCACGCACCGAGCCCTCAACCGTCACGTTTTTGGAGAAGCGCGAGCCGCTGTCCTCAATCGACAGCACGGCGCCGTTGAGCATGAGCGAGCGGCCCTTCATAAAGGTGCCGCTCAGCGCCGCCTCTTTCCGGAGTGCCTGCACAAACGTCCCCTGTGCCATCACTTCCTCCAATCTCGCGCGGACCAGCAAGGTCGCTCTTAGATCACCGTCACGCGGCCTTGGTTGCCGACGATGGCCTTGGCCTCGGCTAGCAGCGGAATCGAGCGTGCGTTGACCTTGGCCGGCACCTCGGCACGCAGTACGCGCCCGTCCACCTGCTCGA
>USPT01000124.1 GCA_900556705.1 uncultured Collinsella sp. | reverse complement strand
TAGTTTGAGCCGTACCAGTATACCGAGCCGCGCGGACACCGACGCAAATCACACCGCGACTCCGTGCGCCACCACCACCCAAGCATCACCAAATAAGTTGCGGTGAAATAGTTCCTGAAACCAGCCTTCTGGCCCCCAAACAGGAACTATTCCACCGCAACTTCGATTGGCTCGGAGGGATAGAATATCTACCATTTCTACCCCGTCCCCACATGGCAGGAGGGTTGCCGTGAAGCATAGGGTGCTCTATTACATGGTCGATGGTTCGACCGAGGCGGGTCAGGCGGCGCTCGACACAATCGAAGGTGGCGATCAGATTGAGCTGGCGGGCTGCGCGCACGAGCCCAATGTCTGCCCCACCGTCGAGCAGCTGGCAGGCTGCGAGGGCTTTGTCGGCGAGTTCGGCCCCGTCGATGATGCATGTGCCGACGCCATGGCCGCCACGGGGATGCGCATTGTCTCGAACATGTCTATCGGCCTTAACCACGTTGCCGTCGAACTCCTAGCCTCTCATGGCATCACCGTCACCAACTGCCCTGGGTACTGCTCAGACGACGTCGCTCAACACACCATCGCTTTGATGCTTGACCTGATGCGCCAAGTTACGTTTCTTAACCGCGATGTGCGTGACGGCGTTTGGAATCCACTTGCCGGTTATACCATGCACCGCACGCAGGGTCGCACACTGGGGCTTGTCTTTTTTGGCAGCATCGCGCGTGCCGTGGCGCCCATCGCACAAGCGCTTGGCATGAAGGTGCTGGTGTGGGCACCGACCAAGAGTGCAGAAGAGCTCGCTGCGGCAGGCTGTGCCAAAGCACAAACGCTCGATGAGTTACTCGGCACATCGGATATCGTCAGTCTGCACTGTCCCCTGATTCCAGAGACCGAAAAACTCATCGGCAAGCGCGAGCTTGCACTCATGAAGCCCACGGCATTTTTGATTAACACGGCCCGCGGGCCCATCGTGGATGAGGATGCCCTGGTCGCCGCGTTGAACTAGGGCATCGCCAGCGGTGGCACGCGCGGCATCTGCGGCGCCGCGCTCGACGTACTCGCCGACGAGACCGCGCCCAACCAGGCCCTGATCGCGCATCCGCGCTGCATCGTCACACCCCATTGCGCCTACAGTACGCAGGAAGCCTACGACACCGTCCGTCGCATGTCGCTACAGGCCGTAGTAGACAAGCTCGTCTTTAACCGCAAGCCCAAGCACACCGTGGCCGAATAATTAGTGCAAAGAGGTCGGGTTTGTCTGTACCAAGTTGGTGCTAAGTAACTTGACCCCAATGCACCAAAAAAGTTGCGGTGAAATAGGGACTGTTGGAGCCTTCAACAAGGCCTTTTAATCCCTATTTCACCGCAACTCCGATAGATATCGCGTATTCGAATACGGCAGCGAGCGGCTGCCAGAGCGACTACTAAGTTAGAGGCCGAGCATCGGCTCCAGGACAAAGAAGTACGCGAGCACTACGATGCCCAGGATGATGCGGTAAACACCGAAGCACTTAAAGTCGTGACGGCGGACGAAGCCCATGAGCCACTTGATGGCGATGAGCGAAACCACAAAGGCCACAACGCAGCCCACGCCCAAGATAGCGACCTCGTTGGCACCGAACGTGCCGCCCTTGATGAAATACTTGACCAGCTTGAGCGCACTCGCGCCAAACATGACAGGGATGGCCAGGAAGAACGTAAACTTGGACGCCACCGAACGCGTGCAGCCCAAAAGCAGGCCGCCGATGATGGTAGAACCGGAGCGAGACGTACCAGGCACCAGCGAAAGCACCTGGAAGCAGCCGATACCCAGTGCGGTCTTCCAGCTCAGGTCCTCGAGCGTGGCGATGGAGCCAAAGTCCAGATTCTCGTCATCGTCCTCATCCTCAGCGGTAGCCGCGGCGGGCGCCGCAAAGTGCGCACCGGCGGGACGTCCGCCCGACACCACAGCACGCGAACCAAACGAACCGGCAACGGCCATTTCCTCTCGCTTGCTCGCGCGCCAGTTCTCGATCACGATAAACAGCACGCCGTACACAATGAGCGCCAGCGCCACGACGGGAGCATTGTAGAAATGCTCCTCCATCCAGTCGTTGAGCGGCAGGCCGATCGCCGCCGCAGGAATGCAACCGAGCACAATCTTGCCCCACAGCACCCAGGTGTCGCGACGGCCCTCCTTGCCCTTGCTGGGCGAGAACGGGTTGAGCTCATGGAAGAACAGCACACAGACGGCCAGAATGGCGCCGAGCTGAATCACGACCAGGAACATATTCCAGAACGTCTCGCTCACGTTCATCTTGACGAACTCGTCCACCAAGATCATGTGACCGGTCGACGAAACAGGCAGCCATTCGGTGATGCCCTCGACCAGGCCCATGAAGGCAGATTTTAGAAGCTCGATAATATCCAAAGGGACCCCCTCGTTAGACACCCGCCGATATTGTTCTGCGGACGGTGCGGGCGATGTCCCATTATCAACCGTTCGGGCGCGTCTGCACCTACCCTTATCAAAAAACTCGTCCGTTCACAGAATTGCGAGCGGTCAAACCGAAATCCTTGGGTATAACTGCAACAAGATAAAGTGTCCGGCGGCCAACGCGCCCGCGCCCGCCCGACGCACGAGCCCCGCGCCCGTGCGATAGACCAAGGAGGAAACCATGAACGAGGGCTACACCAAGGTATTTGTTTCACTCGACGGTACTGAGCAGCAGGATTTTGTGCTCGCACGCGCCATCAAGGTCGCCGCGAACAACGGCGCCAAGCTAATCATCGGCCACGTTATCGATTCCACGGCGCTCGAGAGCGCCGGTTCCTATCCGGTCGATCTGGTCAACGGCCTAGAGGAGGCATTTAAGAACTCCATTGCCAAGCAGCTCGAAGAGGCCAAGGCCAATCCCGACATTCCCGAGGTCGAGGTCATGATTCGCACCGGCCGCATTCGTGAGACGCTCAAGGATGAGATGCTCGACGTGGTCAAGCCCGATCTGGTACTCTGCGGCGCCCGCGGCCTGTCCTCAATTAAGTACGCGCTCCTGGGCTCGATTTCGACGTTCCTGCTGCGCAATACGGACTGCGACATTTTGGTCGTGAAGTAGCGTTGCTCCCACCGGCCGCGGGGCCTGCGGGGTTTCCACGGGCACGTCCTCGCCGCGTTGCGGCTGCGGGATGTGCCCTTAGGAAACCCCTCCCGGCCCCGCGGCCTTCGCAGCCTTACTTCAGCGAGTTGGCTGAATAGAGGAATGGCGTGCCGCCCCGTTTGGGGCGGCACGTTTTTGTTATAGGAGATTCATTTGAGCCTCATGGCTATGTTCACGTTCGGGAACATAGCACCAATTGCTTTAGCTAAGTTCACGTTCGGGAACATAGCCGTCCGCACCGTAAGACGGGCTGACTACTCAAAGTATTGGAACTTGTTGGTTGAGAAGGCAAACGTGACGACAAAGCCTTCGCCGGGCTCGGATGCTGCGGTGACGTCGATGCCCATCTTGGAGCACAGGCGCGCCACCAGGTAGAGGCCAATACCCGTTGCACGCTTGGTGGTGCGGCCGTTGTCGCCGGTAAAGCCCTTCTCGAACACGCGCGGCAGGTCTGCCGCACACACGCCGCAGCCGTTGTCCGCGACGGTAAGCTCGATGCGCTCGCTCGCCAGACCCTCGTCCAGCAACGCACCCGAAAACACGATCTTTGCGCCGTCCTCACGCGCATATTTAATGCTGTTCTGAATGAGCTGGCCCAGAATAAACTCGAGCCATTTCTCGTCGGTAAAGACCTCAAAGTCGAGGTTCTCGCACACCGGCGCCACGTGCGCCGCGATGAGCTCGCGCGCGTTGGCTTTAATCGC
>USPT01000123.1 GCA_900556705.1 uncultured Collinsella sp. | reverse complement strand
CCCGCGTGCTCAAGGGCGCCAACACCGGCTGCGGCGAGTTCTCGCTGTCGGTCTACCCCACGAGCCAGCCCGTGGCACTCGAGCTTACACGCCGCGGCTATATCTACGACCTTATGGAGGCCGGCGCGATCGTGCGCACGGCATTCTGCGGCCCGTGCTTCGGCGCCGGCGACACACCCGCCAACAACGGCCTGTCCATCCGCCACACCACGCGCAACTTCCCCAACCGCGAGGGTTCCAAGCCGGGCAATGGCCAGCTGAGCGCCGTGGCCCTGATGGACGCCCGTTCCATTGCGGCGACGGCTGCCAACGGCGGCGTCCTGACGCCGGCGACCGATCTGCCCGAGGAGACCTGGGACGAGGCCTGCGAGTATACCTTTGACGACGCGCCGTACAAGAAGCGCGTGTACTGGGGCTTTGGCAAGGCGGAGCCTGCCGACGAGCTGGTCGAGGGTCCCAATATCAAGCCGTGGCCCGCGATGGAGCCTCTCGGCGACGATATCCTGCTCAAGGTGTGCTCCAAGATCATGGACCCGGTCACCACGACCGACGAGCTCATTCCCTCGGGCGAGACGAGCTCCTTCCGCTCCAACCCGTTGGGCCTGGCCGAGTTTACTCTCAGCCGCCGCGATCCGGCCTACGTGGGTCGTTCCAAGGAGGTCGACGCGGTGGAAAAGCGTCGCGTGGCCGGCGAGGCCGCGGGTGACCTGGCGGCGCTTGATGCCGAGCTTGCGGGCGTGTTTGAGGCACTGGCCGGCGCGGGTGTCGCTGCCGACGCCAAGGCGACCGAGTACGGCTCCATGCTCTATGCCAAGAAGCCCGGTGACGGTTCTGCCCGCGAGCAGGCCGCGAGCTGCCAGCGCGTGATTGGCGGCCTGGCCAACATCGTCCACGAGTATGCCACCAAGCGCTATCGCTCCAACGTGATGAACTGGGGCATGGTGCCCTTCCAGATGGAGGCCGAGCCTAACTTTGAGGTGGGCGACTACGTCTTTGTGCCGGGTATCCGCGCCGCGCTCGATGGCGACCTAAAGGGCATCGCCGCCTACGTGGTGCGCGCCGACGGCACGGTCGAGCAGATTGAGCTCTTCATTGCCGACATGACGGCAGAGGAGCGTGCCATCGTCAAGGCTGGCTGCCTGATCAACTACAACAAGTTCAAGGCCGCTGCCGAGTAACGTTGCTGTACGCCCCGGACACACCTTTCCCTCGTGCTCACGCGCTTCGCGAGGATCGCCCGAGGGAAAGGTGTGTCCGGGGCTACCGCGACGTTCTCGTTGGGTCTTGAGGGACGCTAATAAATAGACTTGCTTGATGCCGCCTCTGTTATCGGGGCGGCTTCTTTTGTCGAAAACCACCATGAAGGGGCAGGCGCCTTTGCGGTGGCGGGGGGGGGTGAGCTCAATGTCGGTGTGCACGTTGAGCGACATTACAATGAGCACCTCTACAGAATTTCATCCGGGTTGGCGGGTTTGGTTGTTTTGGGGATGCCGAGTTTGGATGACGCGAAATCGTCAACATTGTCCTTAATTCCGTCTTTGGTGTAGACAGTGACCATATAGGTGCTGTGTCCGAATTCGCCCTTGTCGCGTGTTGCCCAGGCATCCCAGTAGGCGGCCCCGTTTCGCCCTTTGATTTTTCCGACACGGCGGAGTTCTGTTCGCTTTAATTGCTGGTTGCTATAGATGGTTCGACCGGCCTCCTCGGTGAGCCCGCACTGCCCAAGTAGCTTGTCGAGGACTTGGTTCATGTGGCACTCATCGGTGTTTGGAGCATAGTCGTAGGCGAGGGTGATGGAGTCGAGGGGCTGGTCGTCGATCAAATAATTCATCGTCTGAGGTTCAAGGCTGAAATGGGGGAAGCATCCATCAATCGTTCCGAGCAGCGGTAACTTTGACCGCCAAATTCCGGTGGGAATTCCATCTTCGTAGAACACGCCGCGACAGATAAAGGAGAGCGAGGTGGCACGCGAGCCGGCGTCGACCATTCCGCATAAATCGAAGGGCGAGGCGATACCAAGGGAAAAGGGCATGGCGACGATAAGGAAGAGCATCACGATGGGTATGGCGAGAATGGCGATGACGTTGCGACCGGTGGAATGAGGCGGCTTCATATGCGCTCCTCGAGACAAAGAGCAGGCAAGCTCGATGACAAATGAATAATCTCAGCTAACAATTCAATTATAATCTCATAACGTGTGACAGCTGGCCGTCGAAATCGAGAACCACCACAAAGGTGCCAGTCCTCTTCGTGGTGGTTCTCGGTTTGTCTCGATCTGTAACAGTTAGACCCTAATTTGCCGAGTAGATGTTACAGATTGAGACAAACGGGCGCCGCTGGTCATTTCATCTTGATTTGTAACATCTGGAGCCATAAACAGTCGCTAGATGTTACAGATTGAGATAGTAAGGGGACGAGGCCGCAGCTGGTGAGCACGCCTGCCCCCTATCTCTCAATCACTCAGAAAATCTTATATATAGAGACTTAGATTTGTGTATAAGATCGCACAAAGCTGGCAACAATACATCTCGAACAACGTGAAGCCGCCCCGTAGGGCGGCCGCCCCAAGAGAGGTGATTCCATGAGAATCGATAAGCTAGCTATGACGTCGCGCGAGGCGCTGCAGACCGCCATGAGCACGGCTGCCGATGCGCAGGCCGGCGCGGTGGAGCCGATTCACCTGCTGTCTGCTCTGCTCGGTGCCGGCGAGCGCAATATCTCCGTGATTATCGAGCGCATCGGTGCCGACCCAGCTCAGCTCGCACGCTCCACACAGGACGCCATCGACCACGCGCCCAAGGTTTCGGGCGAGGGGCAGCAGATGGGCCTGTCCAACGAGCTCGTTCGCGTCATCGAGAAGGCCGAGAAGAAGGCCACCAAGATGGGCGACAGCTTTGTGGTGACCGAGCATCTGCTGATGGCGCTTGCCGAGGACAAGGGCGAGGCGGGCCGCGTGCTGCGCGACGCCGGTGTTACCAAGGAGCGTATCGAGCAGGTCTACGAGGAGCTGCGCGGCGATGACCGCGTGACGTCTGCCGAGGACAAGACCCAGTTTGAGGCGCTGGAACAGTACGGCCGCAATATCTGCGACCTTGCCCGCGCCGGCAAGCTCGACCCGGTCATTGGCCGTACCGACGAGATCCGTCGCACCATTCAGGTCCTGTCCCGCCGCACCAAGAACAACCCCGTGCTCATCGGCGAGCCGGGTGTCGGCAAGACGGCCATCGTCGAGGGCATTGCCCAGCGTATCGTGGCCGGCGACGTGCCGAGTACCCTGCGCGACCGCGACCTTATCGAGCTCGACATGAGCGCGCTGGTCGCCGGCGCTAAGTACCGCGGCGAGTTCGAGGACCGCTTGAAGGCTGTGCTCAAGGAGGTACAGAAGTCCGAAGGCAAGGTCATCCTGTTCATCGATGAGCTCCACACCATCGTGGGCGCTGGTGCCACCGAGGGCTCCATGGACGCCGGCAACATCCTCAAGCCGGCGCTTGCCCGTGGCGACTTGCACGCGATCGGCGCGACCACGCTCGACGAGTATCGCAAGTACATCGAGAAGGACGCGGCGCTCGCCCGTCGTTTCCAGACCGTTATGGTGAGCGAGCCTACCGTCGAGGACACCATCTCGATCCTGCGTGGCCTCAAGGAGAAGTACGAGATCTTCCACGGTGTGCACATCACCGATAGCGCGCTCGTGGCCGCCGCTGACCTCTCCGATCGCTATATCGCCGACCGCTTTCTGCCCGACAAGGCCATCGACCTGGTCGATGAGGCCGCAAGCCGCCTGCGCATGGAACTCGACAGCATGCCGGTCGAGATCGACGCCACCACGCGTCAGCTCACCCAGCTGC
>USPT01000122.1 GCA_900556705.1 uncultured Collinsella sp. | reverse complement strand
TGCATGTTCGCTCCTGTTCGTTTATGTGACAGTATGAACATTCTAGAACAAACATGAGCGATTTTGAACGCTCGTCCCGACCACTCAACAAAAAGGCGCCCCCGCAAAGCGGAGGCGCCAAATGTGCGCGTTTTGGGCGATAAAGCCCTTACGCCTGCTGATAGTGCAGGTGCTTCTCGTCGATATCGGCCAGGTCGCGGTCGAGGTAACGGCGCGCGAGCCAGTTTGCCATGGGGAGATTCTGATCCAGGTAGTTACCGCACTCCTCGGGAGCGGCTCCGGGGACATCACCCTCAAAGTCGGCGACAAACTCGAACAGCTCGCGCACGAGCGGCAGGATCTCCTCGCTCGTCACCTCGCCAAATACGACGAGGTAAAAGCCCGTGCGGCAGCCCATGGGGCCAAAGTAGACAATGCGGCTCGACCACTCGGCATGATTGCGAAGGAACGTCGCGCCCAGGTGCTCAATGGTGTGACACTCGGCGGTGTTCATGACCGGCTCCTTGTTGGGCGTGGTCAGGCGCAGGTCAAACGTGGTGACGGCAGCACCGGTCGCCGGATCGCGGTCGATGCGGCTCACATACACGCCGGGCTCAAGCAGCAGATGGTCAACGGAAAAACTCGCGATGCGCTCCATGGCAGATCCTCTCGGTAGTCAATTTGGGACGGGCTCTTTTAGCTGGTTCGAATGGTCGCACCAATCATACCAGTCAAAAAAGCCCGTCCCAAATGATGAACTGCCTGGCACGAGGACCAATGATTTTCTAATCCCCGCCCCAGAAAGCAAGATAAGATTCAGGGAATAGCCTGCGGAAGGCGAGCGCCGCGCAGCCGCCTAGGCAGTGTACGAGATGGTGGCGGCTACGGCGTGACGCCAGCCAGCGATCTTTTTGGCGCGCTCGTCGGCGGTCATGGCAGACTCCACGATGCCGCGGGCCCCATAGACGTCAACGACATCGCGCGCGTACATGCCCAGCGCAATGCCGCAGGCCCAAGCCGCACCCAGGCCGCTCATCTCATCGTTGCTCGCGATGCGGATGGGCGAGCCAACCAAGTCGCTCTCAAACTGCATCAGGTACGCGTCGCGCGTGGGACCGCCGTCAACGCGAAGCTCTGCCAATGCCGTGCCCGAATCCTCGACCATCGCATCGATCACGTCAAAGATCTGATAGGCAATCGACTCGTCCGCAGCCTTCACGAACTCCGCGCGACCGGTGGTGCGCGTCATGCCAAAGACGCAGCCCTCGGCGTCACTCGCCCAGTGCGGCGCGCCCAAGCCGGTAAACGCCGGCACAAAGTAGACGTGGCTCGCCGGATTGGCGGCGTAGCACAGATCGGTAACTTCCTCGGGGTTGTTGATGAGCTCCAGGTCGTCGCGCAGCCACGTCTTGACGGCGCCGGCATAGCTCACGTTGCCCTCGAGCACGTACTCGGTCACGCCGTCCATGCGCCATGCGAGCGAGCTCGAAAGCCCGTGCGAGCTGGCAACGAACTCGTCGCCGACGTTCATCATGACCGAGCTGCCGGTGCCATAGGTCGCCTTGGCCATGCCGCGGCTATGACAGCCCTGGGCAAACAGGGCGGCGTGGCTGTCGCCGAGCACGCCGTGAATGGGCACGGGCGCCGGCAAAAAGCCGCCCAGGTCCGTCGTGCCGAACAGGCCATCGGAATCGGTCACTTGCGGCAGACAGGCCACGTCGACGCCAAAGGCCTCGCACACCGGCTCGCTCCAGCAGCCACGGCGCAGGTCAAAGAGCTGCGTGCGGCTGGCGTTAGACCAGTCGCAGCGGAACTCCGCGCCGCCCGTGAGCGTCCAGACCACCCAGGCATCGATGGTGCCCAGACACAGCTCGCCTGCCGCCGCAGCCTCGGCTGCCGAGGGAACGTTCGCGAGGATCCAGGCCATCTTGCCCGCAGGGTAGTAGGGCGAGAGCACCAGACCCGTCGTGTCGCGTACCAGGTCGGCCACACCCTCGCGCGCGGCCAGCCTGTCGCACAGCTCGCGGGCACGGGCGCACTGCCACACCACGGCGTCGCAAAGCGGCTCGCCCGTCGTGCGGTTCCAGGCAACGGTGGTCTCGCGCTGGTTGGAGATGCCGATGCCGGCGACGTCGGCCGGGTCGACCCCGGTCTCCTCCACCACAGCACGCGCCACGGCCAGCACATTGGCGGCAATCTCGGCCGGATCATGGCTCACCCAGCCGGCCTCGTTGACAATCTGGCGATGCGAGCGGTCGGCACGATGAATCAGATGGCCGCCCTCGTCCACCAGCAGTGCCTTGGTGCCCTGCGTGGATTGATCGATTCCGATGATGTATTTGCTCATGTACTCTCCCATTCCTTCCGCCAAATCGAAGACGACCCGACGGACAAGGAGCGAGCGGCCGTCAAGTGCCGCAGATTGCCGTGAAAGAGGAGCGCCGCGTACTCTGCGTACGCAAGCGACGGTTTGAACGGCAAGGTGCGGTGCTTGGCGGCCGCGCAGCGTCTGTTTCTACTAGTTGCCGAGGAACTCGGCGACCGTCTTGGCAATGCCTTCGCCGGTGAGGCCGTAGTGCGCAAAGACCTCGGGGCTCGTGCCGGTGATGACCGGCGCGTCGGGCAGGGAGAGGCACTTGACCGGACGCGGGCAATGCTCGCCCACCACCTGCGCGACCATAGAACCCAGGCCGCCGAAGGGGCTGTGTTCCTCGACCGTCACGACGGCGCGCGTGGCACCGGCGGCCTCAATCACGGCCTCGGCGTCGAGCGGCTTGACGCAGTACATGTCGAGCACCGTTGCCGAAATGCCCTGCTCGGCCAGCAGGTCGGCGGCATCCACGGCGTGGCGGACCATCTCACCGGTGGCGACGAGCGTCACATCGTTGCCGCGGCGAACCCAGGTGGCACGGTCCATCTGGAACGGACACTCGTCCTCGGTATACACGTCCTCGACCGGGTTGCGCCCCACGCGGATGTAGGCCGGCTTGTTATCGGCGACCAGGGCCCGCACAAGCTCGGCGGTCTGGAAGCGGTCGCTCGGCAGATACACGCGCATGTTGGGAATCGCGCTCATGGCGGCGATATCCTGCGCGGAGTGATGGCTCATGCCCAAGGCGCCGTAAGACACGCCGCCCGAGATGCCGATGAGCTTGACGTTGGTGTTGGAGTACGAGACGTCGACCTTGCACTGCTCATACGAGCGCGTGGTCACAAAGGACGCCGGCGAGGCGGCCCAGGCCTTCTTGCCGCACGAAGCCATGCCGGCGGCGATGCTCACCAGGTCCTGTTCGGCAATGCCGACCTCGACGGACTGCTGGGGATACTGATCAAAGAACGGCGTGAGCGACGCGGAGCCGCGGGAGTCGGAGCACAGGACGACGATGTCCTTATCGGTCTTCGCGGCCTCGAGCAGCGTGTCGCAGATAACCTTGCGATTGGCGATCTTGTTAGCCATTGATGGCCTCCTTATGGGCAGCGAAATCGGCGATGATCTGGGCATATTCCTCATCGTTGGGCAGGTGATGATGCCAGGCGGCCTTGTCCTCCATAACGGGCGAGCCATAGCCCTTCACCGTGTTGAGGATGATGACCGTGGGCTTACCCTTGGTCTCGGCGGCCAGCGTCAGCGCGGCGTCGATGGCCTGGACGTCGTTGCCCGGAATGGAGAGCACGTTCCAGCCGAAGGCGGCCCAGCGCTCCTCCTGCGAGTCCTGCTTCATAACGTCCTCGGTGCTGCCGCTGATCTGCAGGCGGTTGCGGTCCACGAGCGCGCACAGGTTATCGAGCTGGTAGTTGCCGCCGCTCATGGCGCCCTCCCAGACCGAGCCCTCGGCAAGTTCGCCGTCGCCCATGATGGTGTAGACGCGG
>USPT01000121.1 GCA_900556705.1 uncultured Collinsella sp. | reverse complement strand
AGATGTGTATAAGAGACAGCCACCCACCCCCTGAAGGAGGAGAAGGTCCCCAAATATCTGGCCAAGATCATCGATGACGAGATCATGGCATGGCTTTCGTGGGACGCCGCACACCAGCCCATCAAGATCGATATCGATTTGAGCCAGCTGGGGCACATTCGGAGCGCCGCCGCGCAAACGCGCGAAGCGCTTTTGATCGATGAGGAACGCGAGGACGACGCATCCGCAGAAGCCGAGGCAGCGGACTCAGGGCAACCGGAAGCCGAGCCCGTAACCGACGCGATTGTCGAGGCGGTCGCGGCACCCATTCGGCAGGACTTGACCGACGAGCCGACCATATCCACCGAACAGTTTGGTGTCGTGGCACCGCTTCTCGCGCCGACGCCCGCGTTCGCAGCTGCTGCGCCCGCTGACGCCACAAACGAACTCGCGCCCGCCGCAGATGCCTTCCTTCGCGCACTGCTCGAGCAAAACGCAGCGCAAGCGACATCGGCAGTGGCGCACTCGGGCCAGAGCGAGGACATGCTCGTCGATAGCATCAACGAGGCGCTCTTTGACCTGGTGGGTGACACCGTAATTGAATTTGGCGCGGCAGGACCGCAAATTATCGAGGACTACGAAGCAGACGTGAGAGGATACCTAGACTATGAGTGATACCGCATCCGCAGCACCCCGCGTGCCCAAGCGCGTCGCCGCCGTCATTCTCAACTCGCTCAAGGGCGGCGTGGTCCCGCGCATCGGCCTTCCCTACATCACCGTAGGGCGCGAGGTCGAAATCCGCGCCCTGCTCACCGACCTGAGTCTCATCGCCGACGGCGGCGCGAGCTTCCGCTTTCTGGTCGGTCGCTACGGAGCCGGCAAGAGCTTTTTGCTCCAGACCATCCGCACGCACGCCATGGGCGAGGGATTCGTCGTCGCCGATGCCGACCTGTCACCCGAGCGCCGCCTACAGGGCGGCCAGGGGCAGGGCCTTGCCACCTACCGCGAGCTCATCCGCAACATATCGACTAAAACGCGCCCCGAGGGCGGTGCGCTCAACCTAATCCTCGATCGCTGGGTCGCCTCGTGTGCCGATGCCGATGAGTCTGCCGTCAATGCCCAACTGGCCCCGCTCGAGGAAATGGTCCACGGCTTCGACTTCGCCCGTATGCTCCGCCGCTACCGCGCGGCCGTATCCGAGGGCGACGAAGAAGCTATGAGCCGCGTGACCAAATGGATTCGCGGCGAGTACCGCACCAAGAGTGAGGCACGCGCCGAGCTGGGCTCCTCGACCATCATCAGCGATGACGACTGGTACGACTACGTTAAGCTCATTGCGCGCTTTTTGGTCTGCGGCGGCTACAAGGGCATGCTGGTGCTCATCGACGAGCTCGTGAATCTGTATAAGATTCCCAACGCCATCACGCGCCAATACAACTACGAGAAGATCCTAACCATGTACAACGACACGCTCCAGGGCAAGGCGCAGTACCTGGGCATGATCATGGGCGGCACGCCAACCTCCATCGAAGACCGGCGCCGCGGTGTGTTCTCCTACGAGGCCCTGCGCAGCCGACTCGCTCAGGGCCGCTTTGCGCGCGAGGACCTTAAGGACATGCTCGCGCCCATCATCCGTCTGCAGCCACTCACCTACGAGGAGCTGCTGGTGCTCATCGAAAAACTCATGCAGATCCATGCCGGCTACTTTGGCTGGACGCCCACGCTTACCGAGAACGACTTGGTGGACTTCCTCAAGATTGAGTTTGGCCGCGTGGGAGCCGACACGCATCTGACGCCGCGTGAGGTCATTCGTGACTTTATCGAGCTGCTCGACATCCTATGCCAAAACCCCGACGCCAACGTGGCCGAGCTACTGCAAAGCGTCGGCGGCGACGCGCTGGCGCCGGCAACAGCAACAGGCGACACCGGCACCGCAAGCGGCGACCGCAATTTCGCCGAATTCACCATCTAACCTGCCAAAAAGGGACAGGTTTATTTTGGCAGGCTTTATCTGGGCAAACGCCGATGTTGCAAGATATCGAGCCGTTGCCCGTTGCGTTGATCGACCCGTTGATGAGAGGAGGTCCCATGAACGCTTTTGACCGGTATGCCCCGTTTATCCAGGATTTCATTTACTCCCACGATTGGGAGAGTCTGCGCTCCATCCAGGTTGCGGCGGCAGATGCCATCTTCAACACGCAAGACAATGTGCTCCTGACGGCATCCACGGCATCTGGCAAAACTGAGGCGGCCTTCTTTCCCATCCTGACCGAGTTTTGGGAGAGGCCGCCCGCGAGCGTGGGCGCCCTCTACATCGGCCCCCTCAAAGCGCTCATCAATGACCAATTCGTCCGCCTCAACGACCTGTGCGAAGAAGCCAATATCCCTGTCTGGCACTGGCATGGCGATGTCTCGCAGTCGCACAAGGCTAAGCTCATCAAAAAACCGAGCGGCATCTTGCAGATTACGCCCGAGTCACTCGAAGCGCTCTTAATCCATAAGCACATGGCGATCCCGCGCATGTTTTGCGACCTGCGCTATGTGGTCATCGACGAGGTCCATTCGCTCATGCGCGGCGACCGTGGCGGGCAGACGCTCTGCCTTATCGAGCGACTCTCGCGCATGGCAGGCGTGCAGCCCCGCCGCATCGGCCTTTCGGCCACCATCGGCGACCCCGAGCGCACGGGTGTCTTTCTCTCACAGGGAACGGGACGCGACTGCGTTATCCCCCGTTTTGAGGAACCGCGTCGCGTGTGGCGTATCTCCATGGAGCACTTCTACAACTCGGGTCCCCAGGCACAGCAGCGAGGATTCGAGAGCATGGGTCCTCAAGAGGCCGAAGTGCTTGCGTGCGAGCGCATCGAGGCGGCGGCATCCGCGGCACTGCCCGCCGGCGCCCAAGACATGCGTCACAGCGGACAGCTCACACAAGAGGAGCGCCGTCAACGTCGTGAGCGGGCACGGGGCAAGGCCACTCCCAAGGACCGCCAAACTTCCTCGGCCCCCGAGGGCGAAGTCGACATCCCGCGAGCGACCGAGCAGGCGCTTCTCAACCCCACCGACACAGCACCAGACAACGCCGACCCCGGCATGGGCTATATCTTCGAACACACCCGCGGCCGCAAGTGCCTGGTCTTTGCCAACTCGCGCGAAGAGGCAGAGGCCGTATGCTCCATGCTGCGTTGCTACTGTGAGAGCCGGCACGAGCCCGACCGCTTTCTCATCCACCACGGCAATCTTTCGGCATCGCTGCGCGAGACGGCAGAAGAGCTCATGCGCGACGAGGAACAGGCACAAACGACCGTCACCACCTCTACGCTGGAGCTCGGTATCGATATCGGCCGTCTGGAGCGTGCGTTTCAGATCGACGCGCCGTTTACCGTCAGCTCTTTTTTGCAGCGAATGGGCCGCACGGGGCGCCGCGATCTTCCGCCCGAGATGTGGTTCGTCATGCGCGAGGAAGAGCCCGAGCCGCGCACGATGATGCCCGAGACCATCCCGTGGAAGCTCCTGCAAGGCATCGCGCTCGTACAACTCTATCGCGAGGAAAAGTGGGTCGAGCCGCCTGAGCTCGATCGACTCCCCTACAGTCTGCTCTATCACCAGACCATGTCGACGCTTGCCAGCACCGGAGAGCTCACGCCGGCCGAACTTGCCCAGCGCGTGCTCACGCTCAGCTATTTCCACCGTGTCTCGGCAGACGATTACCGTGTGCTGCTACGCCACCTCATTAAGATCGACCATATCCAGGTCACCGAAGGTGGCGGGCTCATCGTGGGTCTCGCGGGCGAGCGCATCATTAACAACTTTAAGTTCTACGCCGTATTCCAGGAAAACGAGGAGTTCACCGTTCGCAGCGAGTCGGCCGAGTTGGGCACGA
>USPT01000120.1 GCA_900556705.1 uncultured Collinsella sp. | reverse complement strand
CGCTCGACGCCGTGCATCAGAAGGCCGAGGCTCTCGATGGCCAGGAGCAGGCCAATGTGTATGCACACGAGGTCGTTCCCGCTATGGATGCGCTGCGTGCCGCCGTGGACGCCATGGAGGAGATCGTGGCCGCTGACTACTGGCCGGTCCCGACCTACGACGACATCCTGTTCTACGTGTAGGGCGTAACTGACATATCGTCACGGTATTGAGCCGGGGTCCGCATCATGCGGACCCCGGCTTTTGTTTGCGAAGGGCGCTTTGAAGCCCGTTTTACCGCCGATTTGCCTAGGTATAAAGGGTTGTGGGCAAAAAACGTCAAATATGAGTACTGTCACAAGTCCTGTAGCATTATTTATTTTCAAAATATGCAGTGTTACGCAACATATGTCCAAGTACTTAGCCGATAAACGTCTGCAATTCTTCCGCCGTAGGACGCCTGACGTCTTTATCGTCTTCTGAAGGCATGAAATTGCTGTTACTAAAATGGTAACAGTACTCATATTTGCTATTTTTTGCCCACAGGCCTTGCGATGATGCCGGGATTCGCACCCTGCCGGGTTCGAATCCCGGCACATGGATAGCAAAAAGTCCGCTACCGCGAGGGTAACGGGCTTCTAGTTTCAAATGGTGCCCCCAGCGGGATGTCCGCGTGCGGCTGGCGCCGCCCGCTTCCGCTGCGTCGCTCCGCTCCTTGCGTGCTGCGCTGGAAAACGCTTGCGCGTTTCCTCAGCTCCGCACCCTGTCGGGTTCGAATCCCGGCATATCGGTAGCAAAAAGCCCGCTACCGCGAGGGTAACGGGCTCTTCAATTCAAATGGTGCCCCCAGCGGGATTCGAACCCGCGATATCCACCTTGAAAGGGTGGCGTCCTCGGCCGCTAGACGATGGGGACAGCGGGAAAGAGTATAGCAGACTTTTTTAGTCGTTCACATATCGTTGGCAAACTGAAAAACCACCACAAAGGTGCCTGTCCCCTTTGTGGTGGTGGGGCGTTAGGGGAGGAGCTTCATCGCGGCGTCGTGGGCGGCGTGCTCGTAGGTGTCGTCGAGGGGTTTGAGCGGTAGCAGGGCTGTGGCCTGTGCGTCGCCGCGGCGCTCGAGGGCGTGGGCGATGAGCCGGTCGGCGAGTTCGGGGTTTTTGGGCAGCGCCGGGCCATGCAGGTACGTGCCGATGACACCCTTGTAGATGATGCCCTCAAAGCCATCGTCGCCGTTGTTGCCAGTGCCCGTGACGACAGACGTTCCGAGCGGCGTGGCCTCTGCATCGAGCAGGGTGCGGCCACCGTGGTTCTCGAATCCCACAAAGGGCTCGGGTGCCAGGTCGGTCTTGACGGCGACGTTGCCGATCAGGCGGTCGGAGCCGCGCACAGTCTCGGCGGCAATGACGCCCAGACCTTCAATGCGATCGTCGCCCATGTAGTACGAACGGCCGAGCAGCTGATAGCTGCCACAGATGGCAAGCAGCGAGCCACCATCCTCAACATAGGCCGCGACCTTGTCTTTTTGAGCGAGCAGTTCATGTGCAACCGCCAGCTGGTCGCGGTCGGAGCCGCCACCCATCATGACGATATCGGCATCGGTCAAATCAAGCATTTCGCCCATACGGACCTCGTCTACACGCACGGGAATGCCACGCCAGACGCAGCGGCGTTCGAGCGCGATAACGTTGCCGCCGTCGCCGTAGAGGTTAAGGGCATCGGGATACAGGTAGACGATGCGCAGCGGGCGCGAGAGCTCGACCGGCGCGACGCCGACGGGGACGGCACTGCCATCGGCGCACGTTGCAGCATGGGCGGCAACCGTAGCCGCATCGGTGCCTTTGAGCCCGTCGAGCTGCTTGACTAGCGGCGGGAAGGCCGTGTAGTTGGCGACGGCGTAGAAGGTGTCATCGGCGGCCTCGTCTGCCACGGCGCCGATCGCCTGTGCGACGTCCGAGATAATCGCGGCATCGATGCCGGCGTACTTGAGACGAACTTGCATGTCGTGCGCGCGCGTGCCTCCGGCAAAGGCGACAAGTCCCGGCGTGTCGGCGATGCGCTCAAAGTCGACGTCGTAGATCCACGAGACATCGTGGCCGTCGGCATCGTTGTCGTTGAGGAAGAAAGCGCAGAGTCTGCCGCCTGCCGTCTTGATGGACTGGATTTGTCGATCGAAGCCTACGGGATTCTTAGCCAGGTTGGCCTCGACGGTGCGGCCGGCGATATCCCAGCGCCCCATACGACCACCGGCGGGCACATAGGCATCGAGCGTGGGCTGCAGGTGCGCCGCGTCCACGCCCAGCTCGTGCGCCGCAAAGAAGGCGGCGGCGACGTTATAGACCATGTACAGGCCGTTGTAGCGCGTGGCGATGTGCACGGCGGGTGCGTTGGCCTCGGGTCCAAAGGCCAGGTCAAAGCCGTAGCCGTCGCAGCCGAGCTCAACGCCCGTCACGCGGCGGAGCAGCGCGGGGCGACCCCAGCCGCACGAAGGGCAATGATAGGCGCCCAGCTGTCCGTACTGCACATAGTCGTATTCCAGCGGGGCGTTGCACTGTGAGCAAAAACGCGAGTCGCTAATGCGGTCGGACTCGGTGCCCGTGGCGCCGTCGATGCCAAAGGCGATGCTCGTGTTGGGGACGCGCGCGGCGATCGAGGCGCACAGCGGATCGTCGGCGTTGTAGATGAGCGTTGTCGTCGGAGAGAGCTCCAACGCATGGGCGATGACGTCTTGGGTATGGTCGATCTCGCCGTAGCGGTCTAGCTGGTCGCGGAACAGGTTGAGCAGGACAAAGTACGTCGGCTTGAGCTTGGGCAGAACGCGTACGGTGTAGAGCTCGTCGCACTCAAAAACGCCCACGCGCTTGCCGCTGCTGGTGTGCTTAAGGCCGCCGCGGGCCTCGAGCAGAGCACCCACCACACCAGGCTCCATATTGTTGCCGGCACGGTTGCACACCACGGTAGCGCCGCTGGCAGCAACGGCGTCAGCGATGAGGTTGGAGGTGGTGGTCTTGCCATTAGTACCGGTAATCACCACGCTGCGGTCGACAAGGCTCGCGAGGTCGCTTAGCAGCTCGGGGTCGATCTTCATGGCGATGCGGCCGGGAAGCACGCCACCCTGGCGTTTGAGGACAGAGCGCAGTCCCCAGCGGGCGATATCGCTCGAGGTGCAGGCGAGAGATGAGCGGAGGTTCATGAAGCCGTTCCTAACATAGATGACATGGTCGGGGCGATCGCGTCGCTAAAAGCCGTAGCGGCGCGCAAATTCCTGGGCGAGCTGCGATACATCTTCGCAGGCGTTGGCCCAGGGGGCAAAGTCGGGGGTGTCCGAGATAATGCCGTCGGCCTCCCAAACTGCCTGGTGCGAAAGGTCCCAGGGGTCGCGCGGCTCGGGTCGGCAGGGAAGATACGGCGTCTGGTACATGGGGTTCAGCAAGAAGAACGCGCCACCCTCGCAACGGTTAGCGAACTCACGCAGCGCGCGCGTCGCCGGGCGCATCTTGTTTGTTTTGAACAGCAGAATCGTGCGGGCGAGCAGGTACCAAGGAGAGTTTTCGAGTGCGTCTGCCCCCATCTGCTCCTCGAGCTGGTGGGCCAGGGCAAAAAAGCCGTCCTGGTCTTCCAGGCGGGCGAGGGCGAGCAGCACGGTGCCGGCGGCCCGAGTGGGATAGCCTTCTGCTTTAAGGACGCGGCGAGAATAGTTGGCGGCGGCGCGGTAACGAGCGCTCGCCATGCACAGCTGCGAGATGGCCTCGAGCGTGTGGAGCCACCCGATAAGGGCCGGCTCGCTCACAGTAAGGTCCGCTGCGGTGACACCGTCGGCCAAAACATTATTGGCCCAGTAGTGCGGGGCCTCCATATCAAACCCGGGCACGCTCTGTTGCAGGTAGTCGGCCGTGCTCGTCTCGAGCTTCATCAGGTCGCCCAGGCAGGC
>USPT01000119.1 GCA_900556705.1 uncultured Collinsella sp. | reverse complement strand
TCTCGTTGCCGGGAACGGGAGTTGCCGAGAGGATGACGGTATCGCCCTCGTGGATAGAGAGCGTCTTGTGCTCGCCATTGGCCATGCGAGACAGGGCCGACAGCGGCTCGCCCTGCGAACCGGTGCACATGACAACGATCTTGTCGTCAGGCAGGTTATCAATGTCGAAGGCATCGATAATATCGGCATCGTCGATGTTGAGGTAGCCCAGCTCGCGCGCCACGCGAGTGTTAGTGAGCATGGAGCGACCGGTCACAACGACCTTACGGCCGCACTTGCGGGCAGCATCGCAGATCTGCTGCAAACGATGAATGTGGCTCGAGAACGACGCGACGAACACGCGACCCGGGGCGTTCTTGATGGCGTGCAGCAAGTTGGGACCGACCTCGGCCTCGGACTTGGTAAAGCCGGGAACAGTGGCGTTGGTGGAGTCGGAAAGCAGCAGGTCGATGCCCTGCTTGGCAAAGCGGCTGATAGCGGCATAGTCGGGCGTGACACCATCGATGGGCGTCTGGTCGAGCTTAAAGTCGCCGGTGTGCATAACGGTGCCCTGGTTGGTGCGGATGAACACGCCCAGAGCGCCGGGGATGGAGTGCGTCATCGAGAAGAAGTCGAGCGAGATGCCGCCCAAATTGACGTGGCTGCCGCCCTTGACCTCACGGAACTTGGGCGCACGGATGCGGAACTCGGAGAGCTTGCCCTCGATAAAACCGAGCGTCAGCTTGCTCGAGAAGATGGGAACCTTATTGTTGAGGTCCTGCAGCAGATACGGAAGCGAACCGGTATGGTCCTCGTGGCCGTGGGTGACGACGATACCGCGGAGCTTCTCCTCGTTTTCAAGAACGTAGGTGTAGTCAGGAAGCACCAGGTCGATACCGGGCTGGGAGTCATCCGGGAACATGAGACCGGCGTCGACGAGCACCATGTCGTCGCCGCACTCGAAGACCGTCATGTTCTTGCCGATGCCGTCAAGGCCGCCGAGCGGGATGATCTTCAAGGGAGATGATTTTTTAGCTGCCATAGGTTAGTGTTGTTTCCTTTCTTCGAAACGGGTCTGGAACAACCGACGGGGCGCTTCTGGCAAACCGACCGCCGGGAACGTACAACAATGCATCGCAGAGTCGATGCAATAACCACAGTATGATACCCATTTGCACAACAACAGACCACCCATGCATCAAAGCCCCATCTGAACCTGTGTATCCCGCCGGTCAGGGCTCAGCGGCCCCGGCACGGGCTAAGTTTCCTGCTCTACAGTCCTGCTCACGACGGAGGCCACATTAAGTGGCCTCCTGTTCGTGCGGAACTCGCGATAAACTTAGCCCGTGCCGGGGCCGCTGAGCCCTGACCGGCCAATATGAGATAGGTTTATTTTGGTAGGTTTTATCAGGGGAAATACTGCTGTGTCTATCTACTGATCTGAAATCTGACTACTGAATAGACTGTCTAACTAAATAGCGAGCGGCACTAACCAGCCCTTTTGCTTGCGCCCGGGAGGGACGCATATGAAGTTTATCGCGAGTTCCACACGCAAAGGAAAGCACTTAATGTGCTTTCCGTCTTGCGCAGGACTGTAGAGCAGGAAACTTCATATGCGTCCCTCCCGGGCGCAAGCAAAAGGGCGACCCCCTTAGGAGTCGCCCTTGTTGAACTGCTTATGTGTAGCTATTACTCGGCGTCGTGGTGACGGCGGGGCTTGCGGCCTCCGTTGTCGCCGGGACGGCGCGGACGATCGCTGCGCTCGGAGCGCTCGCGACGCGGACGCTCACGGCGCTGGAAGTGCTCGCCGTCGCCTTCGGAGGCACCCTCGGCGCGAGCCGGGGCCTCGGGCTTGTCAAGACGATCGAGCGAGATCTTGCCGCGATCGTCAACCTCGATGACGACGACCTTGACCTCGTCGCCCACGTTGAGGACGTCCTCGACCTTCTCCACGCGGCCCTTGGCAACGCGGGAGATGTGCAGCAGGCCGTCCTTGCCGGGCAGCAGGTTCACGAAGGCGCCGAAGGGCTGGATGGAGACCACGCGACCGGTGTACTCCTCGCCCGGCTCGGGAACCTTGATGATGAGCTTGATGCGCTCGACAGCCTGATCGACGGACTCGCCGGTACCGCCGACAAAGACGGTGCCGTCCTCCTGGATGTCGACCGAAGCACCGGTCTCGTCCTGGATGCCGCGAATGACCTTACCGCCGGAACCGATGACGTCGCGAATCTTGTCAGTCGGAACCTGAATGGAGACGATACGCGGAGCGGTGCTGCGCGTGGTGTGACGCGGCTCGGGGATCACATCGAGCATCTTCTGCAGAATGAAGGCGCGACCCTCCTTGGCCTGCTGCAGGGCGCGGGCCAGGATGTCGAAGGTGAGGCCGGTGGCCTTGTTGTCCATCTGCAGGGCGGTGATGCCCTCGGTGGTGCCGGTGACCTTAAAGTCCATGTCGCCCAGGAAGTCCTCGAGACCCTGGATGTCGGACAGGACCACGGTCTTGCCCTCCTCCTGGATCAGGCCCATGGCGATACCGGAGACCGGGCGCTTAATGGGCACGCCGCCGTCCATAAGGGCGAGCGTGGAGCCGCAGGTCGAAGCCATCGAAGAGGAGCCGTTGGACTCCATGACCTCGGAGACGACGCGGATGGCGTAGGGGAACTCGTTCTCGTCGGGAAGCACCGGAAGCAGAGCGCGCTCGGCCAGATTGCCATGGCCGATCTCGCGGCGCTTGGGGCTGCCCATGCGGCCGGTCTCGCCGGTGCAGAAAGGCGGGAAGTTGTAGTGGTGCATGTAGCGCTTGCCCTCGGTGGGCTCGATGGTATCCAGACGCTGGCCCTCGTTGAGCATGCCGAGCGACAGGACGGAGAGCACCTGGGTCTGGCCACGCTGGAACAGGCCGGAGCCGTGAACGAGCGGCAGGTAGTTGTCCTTCACCATGATGGGACGGATCTCGTCGGCGGCACGGCCGTCGACGCGCTCACCGGTCTCGACGACCATGGTGCGCATGGCCTTCTTCTCGAGCTTCTTGAGCGCCACGGGGATCTCGCGCTCCCAAGCGGCCTGCTCCTGCTCGGTAAACTCGGCACGGATGGACTCCTTCAGAGCCTCGACCTTGCCGATACGGGAGAGCTTGTCGGCGTCGCGAAGGGCGGCTGCCATCTCGTCGTAGTGGGCGAAGATGCGCTCCTGGACCTCCTCGACGGGCTGGTCGAGCGGGTACTCCTTCTTGACGATGGGGCCGTTGACCTGCTCCCACTCGGCAACGAACTCGTCCTGAGCCTGGCAGAAAGCAGCAAGGGCCTCCTGGCCAAACTTCATGGCGGCGAGCATGTCGTCCTCGGAGATCTCCTCGGCGCCGGCCTCGACCATCGAGATGAAGTCGGCAGAGCCGCCCAGCTCCAGGTCCAGATCGGAGTTCTCGCGCTCCTCGTAGGTGGGGTTGACGATAAACTCGCCGGTCTCCACGTTACGGCCGATGCGCACGCAGGCAAGCGGACCCTCGAAGGGCACGCCGCCGAGCGTCATGGCCAGAGAAGCACCCATGACGTTGATGACGTCGAAGGGGTTGACCTGGTCGGCGACGAGCGAGGTGGCGACGATGTGCACCTCGTTGCGGAAGCCATCCGGGAAGCTCGGGCGAATCGGACGGTCGATCATGCGCGCGGTGAGCGTAGCCTTCTCACTGGGACGGCCCTCACGCTTGAGGTAGCCACCCGGGATGCGGCCGGCGGCGTACATCTTCTCGTTGAAGTCGACGGTCAGCGGGAAGAAGTCGTAGTTCTTACGCTCCTTGGAGACGACCACGGTGTCGAGCATCGTGGTGTCACCCTGCTTGACCAGGCAGGCGCCGGTGGCCTGCTTGGCAAGCTCGCCCGACTCAAAGGTGTAGGTCTTGCCGTACAGCTCAAAGGTCTTGGATACGAGTGTCA
>USPT01000118.1 GCA_900556705.1 uncultured Collinsella sp. | reverse complement strand
TGGGCCAGCTCGTCAACCTGCTGCGCAACGGCAAGCCCGTCCGTATGTCCAAGCGTAAGGGCACCATGGTGACCCTGCAGGAGCTCGTCGACGAGGTCGGCTCCGACGCTGCCCGTTACACCCTCATCTCCAAGAGCTCCAACCAGATGGTCGACTTCGATATTGAGGCCGTCAAGAAGCGCGACAACTCCAACCCGGTGTACTACGTGCAGTACGCTCACGCCCGCGTGTGCTCCATCCTGCGCCGTGCCGCTGACGTTACGCCCGAGCAGGCTGACGAGATGGGCATGAAGGCCGTCGCCGCCAAGGCCATCGGTGAGAACGTCGATTACTCGCTGCTGACCGACCCGACCGAGCTCGCCCTTTCGCGCAAGCTCAACGAGCTCACCGACCTCATCGCCAGCTGCGCTCGCGACCGCGCCCCGTTCCGTCTGACGCACTTTGCTGAGGAACTCGCCGGCGACTTCCACAGCTTCTACGCTGCCTGTCAGGTGCTGCCGAGCGAGGGCCGTCCCGTCGACCCCGAGCTTTCGCGTGCCCGTCTGGCCGCTTGCGATGCCGTCCGTGTGACGCTCGCCCTGGTGCTCACCCTCGTTGGCGTTTCCGCGCCCGAGCAGATGTAAGCTACGGGTCATTTGACCGTACAGACTTGGTTTAACTAAGCCTTGAAAGCCCGATCTCCCACGGAGGTCGGGCTTTTTGCAAACGCCGACGTATTGACGAATTTGGAACTGCTGGAAATACGAAACTATGCCGGTTTACTACGATGAAATGAGAAATTCCAACTACGCCGGCTTTTCGCAAAAAAGTGCAAGGCATCTACCTGCGGTTTTAGTTCAACAAGTTTCGGAGTGATCGCGGTTGAGCGATTCATCGTAGTAAACCGCCACAGTTTTGGCGGAGGCAGTCAGATTTGTGGGTGTTAAACCAAAGATTGTCCCTTTTGACTAGTCGTTTAAGAACGTCTTCAATGACTAAGTTGCAGGTGGTTGCGGTTGTGTTACACTAACGCTGCGTATATGACGCAAATATCTCGATACAGATCAATGATGTCCGTCGGTATTTGACGGAGCTAGACTGTTTAGCCGCCCTGAAGGTTTATGCAGGGAGCATGTGATCACAGGGCTTGAAAAGAAAGTTGAGCAAACACTGTGTCTGATCAACAGCAAGAAAACGAAATAACGACGACGCAAGCCGCTCCCGCTGCACCGGTTGCGTTGGACCAGGTCGCGGCGCCCGCGCAAGCCTCGGCTCCTGAGACGCCCAAGGCTGCTTCGACGCCTACGCCTTCAGCGGCTGAGAAGGCCGTGCCTGCAACTGGTGAGGAGACTGCTCCGGCAAAGCCCAAGCGTACGCGCCGCACGGCCAAGTCTGCTGCTGACGGCGAGGAGGTCACCAAGCCCAAGCGCCGTACCACGCGCACGACGCGCGTCAAGCGCACCGTTGCAGCTGACTCCTCGGAGCCGATTTCCGATGAGGTCGCGCAGGCGCGTGCGTTGGCGCAGATTAGCGAGGCTCAGGTGGTGCGCGCCCGCCGTCGTGCTGCCGAGCGCGAGGCCGCGGCTCTGACCGAGCTTGCAGCTCCGTCTGCGCCCGAGACACCTGCCGCCGACCAGCCGACCGAGAAGCCGGCACCGCGCACACGCCGTCGCACGGCTGCTAAGGCCGAGCAGGTTGCCGATCAGGTAACCCTCGAGCTCACCGAGGCTTCGGTTCGTTCCGCGGCAGGGGAGGGCGCATCGCCTGCTGAGTCCGCTGCGCCTGTCGAGGCCAGCGAAGTTCCCGTTGTCGATCCGGCTTTGCGCCCGCACCGTCGCGGTCGCAAGCCCAAGGCCTTCGTCGAGGCAGAGAAGGCCGCAGCCGCAGCTGCAGCCGCTCGGGATGCTGCGGCGACCGCCGAGTCTGCAACCGCTGCCGATGCACCCGTCCAGGATGCTACGACTTCCGAGGCCGCTCCCGCCGATGTCGAGCCCGCCGACGTCCGTCTTGGTCGCAGCCATCGTACTGCTGCTAAGCGCACGTCCAAGGCCAAGACTGCCAAGAAGGGTGCGTCCGAGGATTCCGCCGAGACGACCGCCGATGCATCGACTGATGCCGCCGAGCCCCAAGACGTCGAACAGTCTGCGTCCGAGAAGCCCAAGCGCGGTCGTAAGAAGTCCGCTAAGGCCAAGGCGTCCGAGCAGCGGGCCGAGGCCGAGCTGCAGGGCGATTCCAAGGCCGAGGCCAGCGATGATACTGCGGCTAACGCCGATGCCGCCGCAACCGATGGCGCCGCGCCCGCCGAGGCCGAAGACGGCGCTCGCCCCAACCGTCGCCAGCACAAGCGCAACGACGAGCGCAACGAGCGCAAGGACGAGCGCAACAACGACCGCCGCAACCGCCAGCGCGATCGCAAGCAGCGCAACAAGGAGCGTAATGCCGCTCCCACCGAGCCCACGCTTTCGCGCGAGGAGCTCGCGGCCATGAAGGTCGCCGAGCTGCGCGAGAAGGCCAAGGAGTTCGAGATTGAGACGACCGGCAAGAAGAAAGCCGAGCTCGTCGAGGAGATCTACGTCACCGCCGCGAAGGCCGAGGGCTTCCGCGACATCAAGGGCATCCTGCAGATTCGTCCGGACAGCTCCGGTATCATCCATGCCCATGGCTACATGAAGTCCAACGACGACGCCTTCGTGCCCGCCTACCTCATCCGCTCCGCGCGTCTGCGCACGGGCGACGTCATCGAGGGCTCGCTTCGTCCTTCGCGCGGCGGCGACAAGCGCGCCGGCCTCGCCAAAATCACGACCGTCAACGGTCTAGACCCCGAGCAGATTCGCAACCGCCCCAAGTTCGGTGACCTCACCCCGGTCTATCCCAACGAGCCGCTGCGCATGGAGCATGGCAAGGACTCCATTACCGGTCGCGCCATCGACATCGTGTCGCCGATCGGCAAGGGTCAGCGTGGCTTGATCGTGTCCCCGCCCAAGGCCGGCAAGACCACAATCCTCAAGAAGATCTGCCAGTCTATCTCGATTAACAACCCCGAGGTGCACCTCATCTGCCTGCTCGTCGACGAGCGCCCCGAAGAGGTCACCGATATGCAGCGTTCCATCAAGGGTGAGGTTGTGGCGTCGACCTTCGATATGCCCGCCGACAACCACACTCGCGTGGCAGAGCTCGTCATCGAGCGCGCCAAGCGCATCGTGGAGCTGGGCGGCGATGTCGTGGTGGTGCTCGACTCCATTACGCGTCTTGCCCGCGCCTACAACTTGGCGGCGCCCGCCTCGGGCCGCATCCTTTCGGGCGGCGTCGATTCGGCGGCCCTGTATCCTCCCAAGCGCTTCCTGGGCGCAGCCCGTAATATCGAGAACGGTGGCTCGCTCACCATCCTGGCCTCTGCCCTCATCGACACCGGTTCCAAGATGGACGAGGTCATCTTCGAGGAGTTCAAGGGTACCGGCAACATGGAGCTTAAGCTCGACCGCGACCTGGCCGACCGCCGCATCTTCCCGGCTATCGACCCCGTTGCCTCCGGTACGCGCAACGAAGACCTGTTGGTCGACGAGCAGATGCGTCCGTTTGTCTTTGGTCTGCGTCGCATTCTTGCCGGCATGAACAACACCGAGCGCGCAGCCGCGTCGTTTATCAAGGGTCTTAAGGGCACCAACACCAACCAGGAGTTCCTGGTGCGTTCGGCCAAAAAGCACAGCGACTACGAGCAGACGTTCTAGGTTGTCATCCACGCGCAGCGATAGTCATCAATGCGATAAAGGGTCGGGGCTTTGAGCCTCGGCCCTTTTCCATATCGCCGCTCCGCGCTTATTTTTGACCATAAGACTGGCAAGCAGCAGGTTTCCCGTTTCAATCCGACATCGTCGCTTGCAATCGACAGGGCGGTTTCGCATAATAGCTTTTAAGCTTCGCGACGGAAAACGCAGATGAAACGAACCATATACCGTTGCTTT
>USPT01000117.1 GCA_900556705.1 uncultured Collinsella sp. | reverse complement strand
GCCCAGATTGAGTGTGAGGATGTTCCATGGCCCAATACGCTGCCAACGAAATCGAGAATATGCCCGATAGCCCTGTAGCCCGCGAAGACCTAGGTGCCGGCGGTGCCTCTCGCGGTGCCGGTGCGCGCTCGCCGCTGTTCTGGAAGGTCTTGCTGCTTTCGGTGGCGGTCATCTGGGGCTATTCCTTCACCACCATGAAGGATGCGCTCGATACCATTCCGGTGTTCGAGCTGCTCTACATTCGTTTTCTTCCGGCGTCGTTGGTCATGCTTGCCATCTTCCACGAGCGCATTGTTGCCCATTTCAACGCTCGAAACCTGATTGTTGGACTTGGCATGGGCGCGCTCATGTGGGGTGCCTACGGCTTGCAGACGATCGGCCTGGCACAGACCACGGCAGGCAAGAGTGCATTTTTGACGGGCACGTACTGCATCTTGGTTCCGTTTGCGAGCTACGTTCTAAGCGGCGAAAAGCTTACCCGTTACAACTTGGGCGCCGCGTTGCTGTGCCTGGCGGGCATTGGTCTGGTGGCGCTCGATAGCGTCGAGTTCAATGTCGGCGATGTCATCACACTGGGCGGTGCGGTCTTCTTTGCCATCCAGATGGCGGTGACCGCCAAGTATGGCCGCAAGATGGACATCAACGTCATCACGTTTTGGATGTTTGTGGGCAACGGCGTGCTGAGCCTGATCTCCTCGCTGCTATTCGAGACCCAAGCGCCGCTGTCCGTTTGGACGCCGAGCTTTATCAGTGTGATGGCGTTTCTCTCGGTGGGCTGCACATGTGTGGCTCTGCTCATCCAAAACGTCGGCCTGGCGCATGTCCCGGCCTCGACGGGCTCGCTGCTCCTTTCGATGGAGTCGCCTTCGGGTGTGCTGTTCTCGGTGCTGCTGATGGGGGAGGCGCTCACCTCGCGCCTGCTCGCCGGCTTCGCGCTCATCTTTCTTTCGATTATCTTGAGCGAGACGCATTTCGATTTTTTGCGTCGAAAGCCGCGCCCGCAATTGTAAACAATTTGTTGCGCCGCCTCCCGGGGCGGCATTTTTTATGCGTCGCCCTTAAAGTAGTACCTTGCACTTTACGCTATCAAAGTGCTTGCTGCAAAAACGTTACTGGAGGGCATCTATGGCACCAGCACTGTCCGATCTTCAACCGCAATCAGCGCCCAAGGCCACCGCGGCGGCGCAAGCCGCCATTGGCGACAGTCTGGTCAAAGAGGCTCAAACTCTTGCCGATGAGCTTGCCGCATGGCGTCACGATCTGCATCGGACGCCCGAACTTGGTAACGACCTCCCGCAGACCTCTGCGTATATCCAAGCGCGCCTGGCCGAGATGGACATCCCGTTTGCCACGCTCGTCGATGGTTCCTGTGTTGTGGGCCTTGTCGGTGCCGGTGCCACCGCGGCCCAGGGCAATGGCGTCTGCACGGACGAACAGGCCGGAACGGTCATTATGCTGCGTGGCGACATGGATGCCCTGCCCGTTGCCGAAGAGTCGGGCGAGCCTTTCGCCTCTACGAACGGCTGCATGCATGCTTGCGGTCACGATATGCACGCGACGGCCCTGCTTGGTGCGGCGCGCCTGCTCAAGGCCCGCGAGGCCGAGCTTGTGGAGGCCAACGCTACCGTCAAGTTGCTGTTCCAGCCGGGCGAGGAGACCTTTGAGGGAGCACGCGCTGCCATCGCCGACGGCTTGCTCGAGAACCCGCGCCCTCAGGCGGCCTTTGCCATGCATGTCAACAGCCAGTCGCCGCTTGGCCTGGTGCTCTACGGCAGCCCGGCGCTCTCGGGCGTGTACGGTTTCCGCATCACGCTCCAGGGCAAGGGCGGCCATGGCTCGAGCCCCGAGATCTGCATCGACCCCATCACGGCCGGCGTCCACGTGCACCTGGCGCTCCAGGAGCTTATCTCCCGCGAGGTGCCGGCGGCCAAGGAAGTCGCACTTACCGTTGGTAAGTTCGCCGGCGGCTTGGCGGCCAACGTCATCCCCGACACCTGCGTGCTCGAGGGAACGCTGCGCGGCTTTGATGTTGAGCTCATGGCTCACCTAAAGACCCGCATCGCGGAGGTCGTTAACGGCGTTGCCACGACCTATCGTACGCCGGCGACCATCGAGGCGCTTTCGGATGTTCCGCCGCTTGTACTCGACAGCGATTTGACTCAGGCGTCGCTTGGCTACGTGGGCGCAGTGCTGCCCAAGGCGGCTTTCTTGCCGCTTTTCCATGCCATGGCGAGTGAGGACTTCGCGCTTATCTCGAGCAAGATTCCGAGTGCGTACTTTACCGTGGGCGCGGCCGTAACCGACACGGACGAACACTTTGCCCAGCACCATCCCAAGGCACGTTTTAACGATGCCGAGCTGCCGCTCGGTGCCGCGGCCTATACCGCCGTCGCTTTGGGCTATATCGCCGACCACCGGTAGCACCCAACCTTGCCTTTCAAGCCTGCGGGCATGGCCGTAAGGCCTATGCCCTTGTCTTTCAAGGCAATCTTGGGCACTACCGGCGCCCGGCGCAGGCTATTCGTTTGTCTAAAAGGAGCAGTATGCCCCAGCAGCGTAAGTTCTTCCCCGGCTGGCTCGTGGTGGCCTCCGGCTTCGTGATCATGGCCACGTGTTACACGATTTTTGTCAATTGCATGAGCCTGTTCCAGCCGCTGATCGTCAGCGACCTGGGTATTTCCCTTGCGCAGTACAACGTCTCCAATGCCATCTCCACCGTGGTGAGTGTCGTGGGTTCGCTCGTTATCGGTCATGTTGCCGATAAGGTGAGTGGCCGCGTATTGGGCTCGCTCACCGTTATCGCTACCTCGGCGGTGCTTGCTGGCATGAGCTTTGTCGGTGAGCTGTGGCAGGTCTACGTGCTCTTTGCCGTCTCGGGCTGCTTCGCCGTGGCTTCGACCCGCCTGCTCATTAGCCTCGTCACTGCCAACTGGTTTACGGCCAAGCGAGGCCTTGCCATCTCCATCGCACTTTCGGGCTCGGGCTTTGGCGGCGCTATTCTGTCTCCCATCGTGAGCTCGCTTATCGTGAGCGTTGGCTGGCGTTCTGCCTTCTTGGTGCTTGCCGCCGTCTGCATTGTGGCGGCGCTGCCCATTACGGCGTATTCCTTTCGCACCAAACCTTCCGAGATCGGCCTTAAGCCGCTCGGCGAGAACCCGGGCGATCCGTCCGTCTCGACGGCTGGCGACAAGGACGAGCGCACGGCGCCCGAGGTTAGCGTCGGCTGGTCTCGTATCAAGAAGAGCCCGGCGTTTTGGCTGCTTGTCGTCGCCTTCCTCTTTATGGGTCTCGTTAACGGCGCCATCTTGCCCAATCAGGTCACCAACATGACGAGCGTTACTGTCAACGGTGCCAAGATTGTCACGGGCGGCCACGATCCCATGTGGGCGGGTACCGTGCTCTCGGCCTATATGGTCACCGTCGTTATCGCCAAGATTTCGCTCGGCGCCATCTATGACCGCTTTGGCCTGCGCTTTGGCAATATCCTTGGCTCCGTTGCGTGCATTATCGCCTGCGTGGCGCTGTGCTTCCCGACGACGGACCTCGGTCCTATTGTCGCCGCTGTGAGCTTTGGTATCGGAACATGCATGGGCACCGTCACGCCTACCATCGCCGCGTCCGAGCAGTTTGGCATGGCCGACCTCGGTAAGGTCACGGGCACCATTACCTCGCTCGAGATGGTCGGCGGCACCGTGGGCGCCATTGTCTCGGGCGTGCTGTTCGATGCCACGGGCTCCTTTGCGAGCACCTGGATCGTGTGCCTGGCGTGCTCCGTGGTCATGCTCGTGTTCCTGCTGGCATCCGAGCCCATCGCCGCCAAGCTGCGCGCGAGCGTGGCGGGGGAGTAGACGTCCGTCGCTCTTTTCTGTTTGCCCTGTTCTGTCCGTGGCCGCCTTGGAAGCCGAATGGATGCTCGTACCATCATTCGGTTTCCAAGGCGGCCACGGGCC
>USPT01000116.1 GCA_900556705.1 uncultured Collinsella sp. | reverse complement strand
AGGCGTCGCTTCGTCTGCCGTGCGTGGCGCCGCATCCCTCACCCTGTTCATTGGGTACGAGAAGGCGGACGGGCACCAGCTTCCGCGGCTGCGCGTGGGTGCAGACGTCGATGTCGATGTGATACTCCAGTTCGTAATGTTCAAGTGGACCACCAAGGCTTGGTCGGGGTCGTGGCCCACACTCCTCGATTCGTGGAATATGTCGGTGAACAATGGCAACCAGTATGTGCTCCAGCGCTCTGAGCTCGCATTGGGTGGAGATACGCCTTACACGTTGGATGCCCGCTTCGGCATGCCCGGCAACATCGAGGCGGGCGGCGTGCCGCAATTTATCGCATCGGCCACCATCGTCACCAACGCCGAGCTGCTCGCACGCGCTGAGGTTAAGGCCACTGCAAGGAATGTCGAGCCTACCGTACGCGATTGGGACCGGTCGGTCACGCGCATTGAGCTCGAGGCGGATGCGGAAAGCGACGACACGGGACAGATCGAGCATTTCGTCCACGCACTGATAGAGAACGACGAAAACGCCGCACCGATGTATGCGTACGCCCATATCGGGCAGACGAAGGACGCCGTTGCGGACCCCAACGCCAATTCTGCTGGTGTATCGGAGGACGAGCGTGGCGGCATCAAGCCCTCGAGCGACAACGTGCTGTTTACTGGCGTGCTCAGCGAAGCCCACATGAAGCTGACGATTATCGCCGGCGTAGAATGCCTGTTCCGCATCGCCTCGGTGCGCTACGGCGACAATGGCCGCTCGCGTCTGGTGGTGCACACAAAGGCAAACGGCACGTGGTCCGCCCCCATGCCCGTGGACTTTCCCCTTGGGTTTGGTGAGGGCGACGTGGAACGCGACGGCATATACGATTACGACTTCGACGTGGTGGAATATACGGACGGAAGAGGAAACCAGGACGCCTACGTGTTGCTGGTCTCGGGCGAGCGGCGTGACGGCGACGACACCCTTTTCGATACGGCAAGCACAGCCGGCATACTGTCCGTTGTGCGTCTGCGCATAAGTAATGACGAGACCCGCGTGGTATCGCACACGTCATGGCGCAGCATCTCGCGCGGCCGCCTACAAGAGGATGGCTACCATTGTCTGCAGTGCCCGCGTATCACGGTGGGCAAGACGCTGGTCGACGGGCGCCTGTCGGGTGCCTACCTCCACCGCCGCGGAACCACCGCGGAAAAGGCGCTCGGCAGCGAGGCTGAGGTTGCGCTGGAGTGCTTTACCCTGTGGTCGGACGTTTCTGGCGATAGCTTGACGTTCCGCCAAGTTCTCCGCTTTCCGCAAGCACCATCGAGTATCGAGCTGGGCGAGCCCGATAATATCAACGGCAAAATGGTGGTGCCCGTTGCGTACGAGACCGCAGACGGTTGCGGCTGCGCATCGTACGCCGTGATCGGCCAGTCCATTGCGGGCTGGGGCGTTATGTCACCAGACGCCACGGTACCCCGTGCGGTGCCGTGGCCACAACATTCGGGCTTTTTGGCAACCGTCAACGAGCAACTGCAGCATATTATTTGGACGCGAGGCGCATCGGCATTTGCAACGCAGCCCGTGGGTGCCGCAGGCTGTGGCCCGGCATCGTTTAGCGTAAGCAACAACGGCCGGTGCGTGATGTACGTAGAGAACACCGACGGCAAAGTGGGACAGACCTACGACGAAGAAGGCGAGCCGGTGGCGGTAATGGGCAAGCATTTCCGCATCTTCGCCAGCACCTTGGCACGCGATCTGTTCACGGAGCCGTTCGTGATGTGCGAGCTGGACCATCCCGTCGATCAGATAACGACATTTTTGACGTCGGGAGGTATGCTCTCCGCGCTCGCCACGCACATTGTGAGCGCGGAGAAGAGCGAGGCAGAGCTGCGCGGCATCGAAGTGCCCCTGGTGGCGTGTGCCACTCCAACGGGCGCGGTCGCTACCTCGGGCGCGGTGGTGCCCGGAGCAGCAGGCGAATCCTTCATGGTCACGGTGCGAAACGACGGCAACACCTTGTTGACCGCCGGCACGATCGATCTATACCGAGAGGGCTCCAGCCAGCCGTTCTCCAGCGCATCCATCGGATTCGGAGCGAACGCACGCACGGCATCGATCTTTGATCCAGAGCTTGCCGAAGATGCTTCGGCCAACGATACGGCACACGTGAAGTACGCGCTCGAGACGCTGGGCGCACGTTTTGCAACGCACCCGCTGGTAGCCGACAACGGCAACGCCGTGCTGGCACCGGGTTGCACGGCACAGTTCCGCATGAGCTTCGCCATTCCCGAGAGTTGGAGCGACGAAGTGGGCAAACGCGTAACGCTGTATGCGAAGGCGCGTAATCTGGTGGCGCTCGATCCCGTAACGCTCGAAGAAATTCGACCGGGCGCGAACTCGGCGCTGGGTGCTGTACTGCACGAGCTCCACGTGCCCGACGCGGCATGCGAACGCTCAGAAGTTCAGGTCGGCGTATGCGACAGCGCGGACGCCACAGGGCTTCACGACGCCCCGATGACGGCGGACGGCGATGGTGGCTCAAGTGGCGGCGGTACTGACGGGGGCGGCGGCTCCGGCGGAAGCAGCTCCGGCAGTGGCAAGGACCACGGCAATAACAAGCGCTCCGGAAAAGCGGGCGCGCTTGCGGGCACGGGCGATGCCAACGCTCCCCTCACGGCAGCCGCTGCAGCACTCGCCGCGGCAGGCGCCGGCCTCGTCGCCTACAGTGCCCGCCGCACGGCGCTCGAGATCGACACCGCCAATGAGGCCAATTCGGATAGGCCTCGCTAGCTCCTAGTTACTTTTGTGAGAGACGCCGACTCGGCTCATTGAACATCAAAATGGGCTGGTTCTGGATACCCAGAGCCAGCCCATTTCGCATTAGATATCATCAGGGGAGTCGAGTTCTGCCTCGAGCTTGGCACGGCGTCTTTTCGCCAACAATCCGCACGACATGTCTTCGACAGCGTATCCAACCGCAAACGCAGCAAGACACATTCGGCCGTCTTCAAACTTACTCGGACAGAGCCGACTCGGTTTTGTCCGAGTAAACGAATCTCCATCGAACTCCGAACGATTGTTCGATGGATTTCGTGTTGGTTGGAATCGCCTGTGGGCTGGGCTATGCTACCTTGACTATCTACATGACTTAAACGCAGCAAAGGAGCATCGAGAGAGCGAGCATGGCAAAAAACACCGCAAACTATGGTAACGACAGTATTCGTCAGCTCAAGGACGAGGAGCGCGTACGCCTGCGCCCCGCCGTCATCTTTGGCTCGGACGGGCTCGACGGTTGCGCGCATGCCGCCTTCGAGATCCTGTCCAACGCCGTTGACGAGGCGCGCCAGGGCTACGGCAAGCTCATCACCCTTACCGCCTTTCGCGATGGCTCTATCCAGGTAGAGGACAATGGCCGTGGCTGCCCGCTCGACTGGAACCCTTCCGAGAAGCGCTTTAACTGGGAGCTCGTCTTCTGCGAGCTCTACGCCGGTGGCAAGTATAACAACAACCAGGGCGGCGACTACGACTTCTCGCTCGGCACCAACGGCCTGGGCTCCTGCGCGACCCAGTACGCTTCCGAGTACATGGACGTCACCGTCTGGCGTGACGGTAACAAGTACTCCCTGCACTTTAAAAAAGGCAAGGTCGTCGGTGCCAAAAAGAAGGCACTCGAGATTGAGCCCAGCGACGAGAACCGCACCGGCACCACCATCAAGTGGCGCCCCGATCTTGAGGTCTTTACCTCGATTAGCATTCCCCACGATTGGTATCGCGAAACCATGCGCCGTCAGGCCGTGGTCAACGCTAACGTGACCTTCCGCCTGCGTATCGAGGGCGACGATGGCGAGTTTTCCGAAGAGGATTTTTGCTATCCCAAAGGCATCGAGGACTACGTGCTCGAGAAGGTCGGTACCGACTACCTTACCGAGCCCTTCTTTATCGAGGCCGACCGTCGCGGTCGCGATC
>USPT01000115.1 GCA_900556705.1 uncultured Collinsella sp. | reverse complement strand
TGATCATCCTCGGTGTCTCGGGTCTCGCCAACATCCCCGTCGGCACCATCATCGGATCCATCCTGCCGCTTGTTATCGGCATGGTCCTGGGCAACTTGTTCCCGTTTATCAAGAATCTGCTGGTCCCCGGCGCCAATCCCGCGATCGCCGTTATCGGCTTTCAGCTCGGTGCGTCCATGAGCCTTTCGAGCTTTATCACCGGCGGTATTTCGGGCATCCTGCTGGGCCTCATCACGCTCTTTATCGTCGGTCCCATTACCTTTGCGTTCGAGCGCCTGTGCGGTGGTAACGGCAAGGCGGCCGTTGCCTGCTCCACTATCGCCGGCACGGCTATGACCACGCCGGTCGCCCTCGCCGAGGTCGCCCCGCGCTATGCCGAGCTTGCGCCCACTGCGTATGCGCAGATCGCCACTGCCGTCATCATCACGGCAATCATGGCTCCGATTCTGACCGGCTGGGTCGATAAGAAGTTCTGCCACGGCAAAGAGGATCTGTCGCCTGCCGGTGTCGAGGCCATCGAGGAGGCCGTCGCGACCGACATCGATGGCGAGTAATCGTCGACGCGAGTCAATCAAGCCGGCGTGCAATTCGCGCCGTTTGAGCGCCCGAACGAAAGCTGTCTTGCAGTGACGTTCGGGCGCTCTGCTATGATTCCCCTTACCCCTGCGGAGTAGGGGTGTTTATTGCCCAGACACGAATCGGGCGATTCTGACCACTTGGATATTGAAGGGATGGCGTCTAGTGGTTAAGGCACTCAAGATTGAGATATTCCTGCTATGCATGATTGTTCTTATCGGGCTTGCCGCGCGAAGTCGCCACTCCTTGTTCTCGAGTACCCAGCAGTTATTGTTTAGTACGCTCGGTTACACCTCTGCCGCGTACATGCTATTCGATATAATCTGGACGCTTTCGGACGGTGTGGGCGGCACGCTGGGCATTGCTGCCAACTGGATTTCCAACGCGGTTTCGTTTTCGCTCTTTGCCGCCGCGTGCCTCATTTGGTTTATCTATTCCGAGACGGTGCAGGGTTCTCGCCTTTTGACCGCGCGCTATAGGATGGCGTTTGTAACGCTGCCTGCGGTGCTGGTAGTCGTACTGGCGTTTACTAGCTACTGGACGCACGCCCTGTTCTATATCGATGCGCAGGGCGCGTATCGTCGCGGTTTTGTCTATATGATCCAGCCCATCGTCAGCTACTGCTACGTTATATATACGTCCCTGCATGCGTTTATACAATCTTGCAAGGTCGAGAGCCTACAAAAGAAGGCCATCTATCAAACCTTGGCATTTTTCGCCATTCCGGCCTTGGTGGCCGGTGTCTTTCAGGTCTTTTATTCGGGTCCCTGCCTTAGTGTCGGCATCATGTTAAGTATGTTGCAGCTCTACATTGTTTGTCAGGAGCAGCTGATCTCGACCGACCCGTTGACTGGCCTTAACAATCGCAACCGTTTTGAGACCTATATGCTGTCGCTGTTCTCGGGTGCTGACCAGGCCGATGATGTGTATCTGCTTATGATGGATGCCGACGGCTTTAAGCAAATTAACGACCGGTATGGACATGTTGAGGGCGATCATGCCCTCCAGGTCATATCTGCTACGCTCAAAGAGGTCTGCTCGGCGTCTGGTGGTTTTATCGCACGCTATGGTGGCGATGAGTTCGTGGTGCTTCAAAAGGCGACGGCGGAACAGGACATCATAGACCTGTGTTCGGCGATTAACGACGAGCTCGCTCGTGCCGAGGTGCCGTATGCATTGCGGATGTCCATCGGTTACGCGCGGGTCGGCGATAGTGTTGATACCTGGCAAGACTTACTTCGCGCTGCCGATGCGGAGCTCTACCGCGTCAAGGCCGAGAAAAAGAAAGCCGGCGTCCAGATACGCTAGAAAAAAGGGCGCACGTTGGCGTGCGTGGCGGCCATCAGCTCACCGATGTATTCCATTAAACTAAAGTATGTGAATCCCTCTGCTAAATAAGGGTAGCTCGCTAGGCTTTTTTGGGTTTGTTGACGATGATGATGCCGCCGCAGACCAATAGCAGGGCAACGATGACGGTAACGGGGCTCGTGCCAGCACCCTCGCCGAGCAGCAGCGCGCTCAGCAGCACACCAAAGACGGGGTTCATAAACCCAAAGACCGAGACGCGGCTGACGGGGTTGACGGCAAGCAGGCGCGACCACAGCGAGTAGGCGACCGCGGAGATAAGCGCCATGTAGATGATGAGCGCGATGGCGGGGGCAATCGCCGTAGGGGAGAGTGCACCACCCATCAAAAAGCCAATGGCGGTGAGGACCAGACCGCCGACCAAGAACTGCCACCCGGCAAGCAAGACGCCGTCGTGCTCGCGCGAGAAGATGCCGATCAGGCAGGTCGAAAGGGCACCCGCGACGGTGGAGGCCAGGATGAAGCCCTCGCCGTCGAGCGTAAAGCCAAAGGTGCCGTCCGCGCCCGAAAGGTTGACGAGCGCGACGCCGGCAAAGCCCAGTACGCAGCCGAGCACCTTGGCCGTATTGAGCTTCTCGGTGCGAAACGCCAGAGCGGCAAAGAGGATGGCTAGGAAGTTGGCGCTGGCCTCGATGATGGAACTCGACATGGCACTGGCGCGCGAGAGTCCCAGGTAGAAAAAGAAGTACTGCCCGATAGTCTGGAAGAGCGACAGGATACATATGGGCTTGATATCACGCGCTTGCGGAACGAGCGGACGGCGCTGGGCCACGCTCATGCCAACAATGACCAGCATGCCGGCAAGGGTGAAGCGCAGACCCGCGAAGAGCAGCTGCGAGGCGCTGTCGTGCGCGGGAATGCCAAAGAGGCCGTAGCCGATCTTGATGCAGGGGAAGGCGGAGCCCCAGAGCGCGCAGCAAACGAGACAGCCCAGGATGAGTCCGGGCAGGGTGGCGAGATACGGCTTGCGGCTTTCCATGATGTCCTTCCTACATGCGCGAAGCAAAAAAGAACCCGTCACCGGATGCGTCGGTGGCGGGTGATGTTACCCGAAGGGATTGTACCCGATGGGAAAGGTTTAGGCGAAGTAGGCTACGCCGCTCTCAAAGATCGGCATGAACTTATCGCCGGGGACATGCTCGGGCACGTTGCGGTACAGGTTGTCGCCGCGACGCTCGGCATGGCCCATCTTGCCCAGGACGCGGCCGTCGGGGCTCGTGATGCCCTCGATGGCGAGTGCGGAGCCGTTGGGGTTGACGGAAAGATCCATGCTGGGCTTGCCGTCCTCGCCCACGTACTGCGTGGCGACCTGGCCGTTGGCGATCAGCTGGGCGAGCACCTCGTCGTTGGCGACAAAGCGGCCCTCGCCGTGGCTGATGGCGACGGTGTAGGGGTCGTCCAGGCTGCACTGCGACAGCCACGGGGACAGGTTGGACGAGATGCGGGTGCGCACCAGGCGGCTCTGGTGACGACCGATGGTGTTAAAGGTCAGCGTGGGCGCATCGGGCGTGGCGTCGACGATGTCGCCGTAGGGCACCAGGCCGAGCTTGACCAGGGCCTGGAAGCCGTTGCAAATGCCCAGCATCAGGCCGTCGCGGGCCTTGAGCAGGTCGCGGACTGCCTCGGTGACCTCGGGAGCGCGGAAGAACGCCGTGATGAACTTGGCGGAGCCGTCGGGCTCGTCGCCGCCCGAGAAGCCGCCGGGGATCATGACAATCTGGCTTGCACGGATGCGGCGGGCAAGCTCGTGGGTGCTCTCGGCGACGGCCTCGGGCGTGAGGTTGTTGATCACGAAGGTGTCGGCCTCGGCGCCGGCGGCACGGAAGGCGCGGGCGCTGTCGTACTCGCAGTTGTTGCCAGGGAACACAGGGATGATCACGCGCGGGCGGGCGATCTTGGCGCCGCCGTACACGTGGATATCATTGGCGCGGAAGTCGATGGTCTCGACCTCGGGGGTCTCGCCGGTGCTGCGGTAGGCGAAGACGCCCTCGATGCCGCTCTCCCAGGCCTCTTGGAGCTCG
>USPT01000114.1 GCA_900556705.1 uncultured Collinsella sp. | reverse complement strand
ACGGCCGTATCAGCCGCCGCATTCTCGACTCCTGCGGCATCAGCTACCGCCAGGTCATCGTCGATGTCCAGATTGGTACCGGGGGACAGGCTCAGCAGTAGCGCGTGCCAACGCCAGCTGGCGGTAAAACAGCCAAAAGAGCCCCGTCCCAAATTGCCTACTCGTGAAAGTCGCGTCTGCGCGCATGGACGGCTCGTGAGCGGGTACATGGCTGTAGTAACATAGCTTCTGTCCGCGGGCGTGCCCGCGTTATTGTGAGAAAGGAGCCCCTGTGGCTGTTAACGAAGAGCTGCTTAAGAAGGTTCTTGAAGAGATTCGCCCCAACCTGCAGGCCGATGGCGGCGATATGGAGTATGTGGGCGTCGACGACGAGGGTGTCGTCAAGCTGGAGCTGCAGGGCGCCTGCGCCGGCTGCCCCATGAGCTCGCTGACCCTTTCCATGGGTATCGAGCGCATTCTGAAGGAGCATGTGCCCGGCGTTACCCGCGTTGAGCAGGTCAATGCTTCCGGCGAGGCCGAGGACCTGTACGACGAGTACGCGCCGTTCTAAGATGCGAAAGCTGCGGGCGATATGCTCCGCATAGACGTCACGCCCGAATATGCGGCTGCGAGCGCAAGGCCCGCGGCCGCATTTGTATGTAGGGAGCAGGGGGACCGATATGCTCAACGACCTCTACCATATGCTTGATCCCGTCGCCATCTCGGCGGGGCCCATCACCATCTACTGGTACGGCTTGGCCTATGTGGTCGGAGCTCTGCTCACGGCGGTCGTCATGTACCGCACGCAGCGCCGTTGGGGTTTTGACATTACGGTCGACGACCTGACGAGTGTCGTGGTCGGCGTGGTCTTTGGCCTCATTATCGGTGCGCGCCTGTTCTACGTCGTCTTTTACGGTGATGGCTACTACTGGGCGCACCCGCTCGAGATCTTTGCCACCAACGAGGGCGGCATGAGCTTCCATGGCGGTTTGGTGGGCGGCATTATCGGCGGCATCATTGTGTGCCGCATGTATAAGCTCGATGCATGGACTTTGGCAGACCTTGCCGTCATAGGTGCGCCGCTGGCCTTGTGCCTGGGCCGTTGTGCCAACTTTGTCAACGGTGAGCTGTGGGGCAAGCCGACCGATCTGCCCTGGGGCGTGGTCTTCGGTGGCACCGCGGGCGATATGCCGCGTCACCCCTCCCAGCTCTACGAGGCATTTCTTGAGGGCATCGTGCTCTTTTGCATTCTGCAGGTGCTCAGCCGCAAAAAGCCGCTACTGCCCCAAGGCACGTTTATGGGCGTGTTTGTGATGGGTTACGGCATCGTCCGCTTCCTCATTGAGTTTGTGCGCGTGCCCGATGCGCAGCTGGGCTATCTACTGGGTGGCGTTATCACCATGGGCCAGTTGCTGAGCCTGCCGCTCGTAATCGCGGGCCTGGCGCTCATCATCTTTGCTCGTCGCCGCAACCAGCCCCAGCGCGTCTACCTGGACGCCTAACCACCAAAACCACCACAAAGGGGACAGGAACCTTTGTGGTGGTTCGCTGGGCGACGATGACAGAACCGTAACGTTTCCCCAGATAAAACCTGCCAAAATAAACCTGTCCCTTTTTGGCAGGTTTCTAGAAAGGCTTTCGGACTGTGAAGGATTCCGACCTCTCCACAACGGCTGCGCGCGACGCTGCCCGCATCGTCTGGTTTAAGCGCTACCCCGCCAAGCAGACGCTCATCGCATTTTTGCTCGCGCTGTTGGCGACCACGGCGTTTTCCATCGATCCTGCCCCGGTGTCGAGCAACGCAGTCTTGGCGATTGACCCCAAAGCCTCGGGCATGCTGTACGTGTGCTACGAGGTGCTCCTCTCGTTTGCCGGCCATACCGACGCGGTCATGCTGCTTGCACTTGCCTGCCTGCTCACCTTGCCGTTTCGCTACGTGTTCTTTGGCCGTGGCGACACCTGGCGTCCATCGGTCATTCTGCCGTCGCTGTTCTTTGCCATCTGCATGGTGTTCGGCCGCAGCTACGATCTCACCGACTCGGCCGAGATTGTCCTTGGCGATAAAGCTCGCATCATCTGCGCCTGGATTGGCGGCGCGGGCTGGATGCTCCTGGCGATCGTTGCCTTCTACCTTGCCTTTGAGTGTCTAGATTGGCTGAGCTCTCGGCGCATTCCGTTTTCCGAAGCGCACTTTGGCCGCGTATGGCGTGTGACTCACGCCGTGCTCTCGGTCCATCCCTTTGCCGGGCCCTTCCTGGTGCTTATGGTCGCCTGGGCGCCCACGCTCATCGCTTCGCTGCCCGGTCTTTTTATGGGAGATACGGGTGCGCAGATTCGCCAGTGGTTCAACTATCCCAACGGCACGAGCGACTACCTGCGCCTACTCAACCCCAACGTGCTGCTCAACGGGCATCATCCCGTAGTGCACACGGCCATTATCGGCTCGTGCGTTCAGCTGGGGCTTTCGCTGTTCAACAGCGCTAACGCGGGTCTTGCCATCTACACCTGTGCTCAGTTCGTCATCACGGCCGCCTGCATGGCCTATTCCATTTCGTCGCTGCGCAAACTGGGCGTGAGCCTGCCGGTTCGCGGTGCGATCCTGCTGTTCTTTGCGTTTATGCCGATGTTCTCTAACTACGCGGCGTTGCTCACCAAAGACGTGCTTTTTGCCGACGCGTTCTTGGTGCTGCTGGTACAGACCGTCAAGCTCGTGGCATGTGGCTTGCCCCGTCGTGATGCCAATGTTGAGCGAGCGGGCGAGAAAGCCCCCGTGCTCTTTGCGCGCCACGACTGGCTGCTGCTCGCTCTGGGCGCCATGGGTTCCACGTTTCTGCGCAACGGCGGCCTGGTGTTTACCCTGGCGGCATGCGTAATCGCGGCGGCGTTTTGCGCCTGGGATGTACATGTCGCTCGTCGTGCGGCTAAGCAGATGGGCACCACGGTCTCATGTGCCACGCCGCGCTTCCGCTGGGTCGGCGTGCTCGCAGTACTTGCGCTCTGCCTTGCCTCTAATATGTACTTCACCAAGGTCTTTATGCCGGCGCACGATATCACGCCTGGTTCCAAGCGCGAAATCCTCTCGATTCCGTTCCAGCAGACGGCTCGTTTCGTCCAAAAGCACGACGGCCTCAACTCGGGCGTCAACCCCACGGTTAAGGAGGACGGCACCATTGTGGAGGCTCCTTGCGACGGCTTGGTGACCGACGAAGAGCGTGCCGTGATCGATCGCGTACTCAAGTACGAGAACCTGGGCCGCCGCTACAACCCCGACAAGTCCGATGCCGTCAAGAACTGCTTTAACGAGTATGCCTCGCAGGAGGACATCGATGCCTATTTTGAGGTATGGGCTCAGATGTTTAAGAAGGATCCCGAGTGCTATATTTCGGCGCTTATCAATAACTACTATGGTTATTTTTATCCGAGCGCGCGCGATGCCTGGGTCTACAGCACGGCGCGTAGTGCCGAGATCATGGCGCGTCCCGACAACCTCAAGTACTTCGACTTCCATCCGGTTGACAGCAACGTGGTGCGCTGGTGCGACCACCTGATCAATTTGTACCGTGTGGCGGTGCAGCGTGTTCCCCTTATCTCGCTCACCATGAGCTCGGCCACCTATGTGTGGATCATGATCGCCGTGGTGGTCTACTTGCTGCGTCGTCATTCATGGCGTGCGCTGGCGATCTGGGTGCCGCTGTTGGGCGTGCTCGCTGTGTGCCTGATTGGCCCGTGCAACGGCTCGACTTACATGCGCTACCTGTATCCGGTCATCGCCTGCATGCCCTTCGCCATCGGCGCCACCGTCACCCGCAGCGACTTCTTCTGGTTCTAATTTGGTGCATTGAGGGCCAGGTTTCTTTGCACCAAAGGGGACATCATCACGACGCCTTCATTTTGGGGTTTATCTCGCAGGCCAGTAGGTATATCATAACGACGTTTGTTTATATTGCCCGAGCATCTGCGCTGGGCTTTAGGTCGAAACCGATAGGAGACACGTATGTCCGGACACTCTAAGT
>USPT01000113.1 GCA_900556705.1 uncultured Collinsella sp. | reverse complement strand
TGGCGCGACGGGTACCCGATGCCGTCCTGCTCGACATCATGCTGCCCGATACCGATGGCTTGGCGATTATGCGTCGACTGCGTGCCGATCGCCTGACGGCGACGGTGCCCATCATGATGCTTACCGCCAAGGATACCGAGCTCGACAAGGTGATGGCGCTCGATGGCGGTGCCGACGATTACCTGACTAAGCCGTTTTCGCTCATGGAGCTCGCCAGCCGCTGCCGCGCACTGCTGCGTCGCGGCGGCATGGTCAAACAGGCAAGCGATGTGCTCAGCGTGGGCGACATCGTGCTCTCGCCCAGCCATCGTGAGGTGACTGTTGCCGGCGAGTCGCTTAAGCTCACCCTGCGCGAGTTCGACCTGCTCGAGTACCTCATGCGCAAGCCCGGCGTGGTCTTTACCCGCGAGTCGTTGCTGCAGAGCGTGTGGGGCTGGGACTTCGACGGCGGTTCGCGCACCGTTGACGTGCACGTGCAGACGCTTCGCCAAAAACTGGGCGAGCATGCCAGCGCCATCGAGACCGTGCGCGGCGTGGGCTACCGCTTGGCCGAGCCTTCTGCCGGTGATGGTGCCGAAGGTGACGACACCGCGGCCACCGCATCGGAGGAGTAACCCGTGGTCTTCGCCCCCCAGGGAAAACATACGCTGTCGCACCGCGTTTTTGTGACGATCTTTGTCTGCGCCATGGCGGTTATCGTGGCGTTTACGGTGCTGGGTGCGTTCTTTGTGCAAAACACCTTGGCGGATGCCACGAGTGCCAACCTGGCGCAAGAAACCGAGCTCATTGCTGCCGCCCTCGACGAGCAGCAGGAGCCCATCCCGTTCTTGCGTAGCCTCGATCGAGAGGACTTGCGCATCACGCTGATTAACAAGGATGGATCGGTTGCCTACGACAACGAGGCGTCGCCTTCCACACTGCCCAACCATGGCGATCGCCCCGAGGTCATCGAGGCCTTTGAGAGTGGTTTGGGTTCCGCGGAGCGCGCAAGCTCTACGCTCGACGAGATTATGCTGTATCGCGCCGTCGCCCTTGATAACGGCCAGGTTGTCCGCTTGGCGCAGGCCCAGCCTGGCGTTGCGGCGATTTTGCTGTCGATGGTGGCGCCGATGCTGCTTATCGCAGCAGCGGGTGCGGTACTCTCGTTTTTTATGGCGCGCCGCGAGTCCCGTGCCATCATCGCGCCGTTGCAAGAGGTGGATTTGGACCACCCGCGCCGTAGCTATGAGCACGCCTATGCCGAGATGGTCCCCATGCTTGAGCGTATCGAGTCGCAGCGCCAGGAACTCAAGCGCCAAATGGCGGTGCTAGCGGACAACGACCGTATGCGCCGCGAGTTCACGGCGAATATCACCCATGAGCTCAAGACGCCGCTTACGGCGATTTCGGGCTATGCCGAGCTCATTGCAAACGGCATGGTCGAGGGCGAGGACGACCTGCGCAACTTTGGCGGTCGCATCTATCGTGAGGCGGGCCGCTTGGCAGCGCTTGTCAACGATATCCTTACGCTGTCTAACTTGGACGAGGCTGAGCGTGCAACTGAGGGCGAGGCGGTGCCCATTGGGTCCTCGGAGCCTATTGAGCTCTCGCGTGCCATCTACGCGGTTGAGCAGCGTCTTGAACAGGTCGCCCGTCAGGCGAATGTGACGATAAGTCATGAGACCAAGCCTGTGGTCGTCGAAGGCGTGTCGCGCTTGATCGACGAGCTCATCTATAATCTGGCAAGCAACGCCATCCGCTACAATCGACCCGGCGGTACGGTTACGCTGCAGTGCGGCACCAACGACGAAGGCCATCCGTTCCTCGCGGTCGCCGACACGGGAATCGGTATCGCGCCTGAAGAACAGGGCAAGGTATTTGAGCGGTTCTATCGCGTGGACAAGAGTAGGTCCAAGGCACGCGGCGGAACCGGCCTGGGGCTTGCCATTGTCAAGCATGCGGCCCTGTATCATCACGCCACGCTCGATTTGTCGAGCGAGTTGGGCGTGGGAACCACCATTACGGTGATGTTTCCCATACAGCAGGACGAGCCATTCGCATAGCGATACAACATAGATATTGATGCAGACGCCGCATTTGACTTTCGGGTGCGGCGTTGTTGTGCAATTTTACGATTGCTTCCGACATTTTTACAGGAGAGCCTGTTTCTTATGTATAGAGTTTGGTCTCGGTAAAAAGATGCGATAACATACGGACAGTTTTGTCAATCCGAACTGGGGAAATGAAAGGCAAGCTGCATGACCCTTCTCGAACTGTTCCAGCTGCTGAAGAAGCACCTTCAGCTGGTCATCACCCTTCCGGTGGTCTGCGCGATCGCCATGGGCATCGTGTCCTTCGTTGCGATGGACAACACCTATACCGCGACGACGAGCATGTACATTCTCGCCAAGACCGACGATAGCGGTCAGATGAGCTATAACGATCTCTCGGCGAGCCAGATGCTTTCCAACGATATCGCCACGCTGCTGGATAGCGATAGCGTTAAGAGCGGTGCTGCCAATGAGCTGGGCCTTGCTGACCTGGATGACTACAAGGTGTCTGTTTCCTCCGAGACCACCACGCGTGTTATTACGCTTTCGGTTACCGGCACCGATGCCAAGGAGACGGCTAAGGTCGCAAAGGCCATAGCTAGCTCGGTGAGTACGGTCGCTCAGAACGTCGGCGCTGCCCAGAGCATCAACGTTATCGACGAGGCTAAGACCCCCGAAGCCCCCAGCGGCCCCAAGCGTATGCTGTACGTTGCTGTCGCGTTCCTCGCGGGCATCTTTATCGCAGTTGCCTATGTCGTTTTGGCAGACATGCTCAACACCCGCATCCGCGGTGCAGAAGAGGCAGAAGAGCTCCTGGGTATTCCCGTTGTTGGCCGAATTCCGGCTATGAAAGGTGGTAAATAGGCATGGCTAAGGCAAAGAACACCGATAAGCTCGTTGTACAGAATGCCGCCAAGACCCTTCTGGCCAACATCCGCTTTGCGAGCGTGGACGACCCCATTCGCACCATCACCGTTACGTCCTCGATTCCCAACGAGGGCAAGTCTACGGTTTCCATCAACCTTGCCCAGGCTATCGCCACCAGCGGCAAGAGCGTCCTGCTGGTCGAGGCTGATATGCGTCGCAGGTCCCTTGCCGATATGCTCGGCGTCCGCTCCCGCGGCGGACTCTATGCAGTCCTTTCCGAGCAGGTTTCTATTGACCAGGCGATTGTCGAGACGGGTCAGAAGAACTTTTACTTCCTCGATGCCGAGCCGCATATTCCCAATCCTGCCGACATCATCGTCTCTCACCGCTTTGCCAAGCTGGTAAAGGCACTGTCCGCCAAGTTCCAGTACGTCATCTTTGATGCTCCCCCGGTCGGCACCTTCATCGATGCTGCCGAGATCGCAAGTCTGACCGACGGTGCGCTTTTTGTCGTGCGTGAGGATTTCACCAAGCGCGAGGAGGCGCTCAATGCCATCGGTCAGCTTAAGAAGTCCGAGAAGGTCAAGCTCATCGGTACCGTTATGAACTACTGCGAGACCGAGACCAGCGAGTACTACTACTCCTACTACACCAAGGACGGTAAGAAGGTGAAGAAGGGCTCCGACGATCAGGGGACTTCCAAAAAGGGCATCTTCACCAACCGAGCAAACGTTTAGTTGATTAAGGCTGACCTATGCGTGACATTCATTGCCATATCTTGCCGGGTGTAGACGACGGCGCCGCCGATCTCGATGAGAGCTTGGCGATGCTCGAGGCTGCCAAGCGGGCCGGTGTAACCAGAATCGTTTGCACTCCTCACTGCCGTGATCCCTATTTTGATTACGACAAGATGTGGGATGCCTTTGAGCTGCTGCGTGATAACGCTGACGGTTTTCCGCTCCAGATGGGCTTCGAGGTCAACCATCGAAAGCTCGTTGAGCTTGGTATCGATGCCGCGGAGCACTTGCATTTCGATGGGACCAACGAGTTTCTGCTCGAACTTTCGACGCATGCCGATGCGTATGCGTTTAGAGAGTACGAGAACACGATTTACG
>USPT01000112.1 GCA_900556705.1 uncultured Collinsella sp. | reverse complement strand
ACGCGCTCGACGTTCAAAATCTTGCCGCGCAGGGGCAGAATCGCCTGGATGTCTCGGCGACGGCCGTCCTTGGCCGAACCGCCTGCCGAGTCGCCCTCTACGATGAAGAGCTCGGTCAGCTCGGCATCGCGCACCGAGCAGTCGGCGAGCTTACCGGGCAGGGACGCCGTCTCGAGCAGGCTCTTGCGGCGGGTCGCCTCGCGCGCCTTGCGGGCGGCATTGCGCGCCTTGCAGGCCTGCTGCGCCTTCTTGACGATCTCGCGAGCGGGCTTAGGGTGCTCCTCGAGGTAATCGGCAAGGCCGTCGGTCACGATCTTGAGCGTCAGCGCGCGCATATAGGAGCTGCCGAGCTTGGCCTTGGTCTGGCCCTCAAACTGCGGATCGGGCAGCTTGACCGAGATAACGGCCGAAAGGCCCTCGCGCACATCGTCGCCGGTCAGATTGGCGTCTTTTTCCTTGAGCAGGTTCTGCTTGCGCGCATAGTCGTTGATCACGCGGGTGAGCGCGGTGCGGAAGCCCTCAAGGTGCATGCCGCCCTCGGGGGTGTAGATGTCGTTGGCAAACGACATGACGTTCTCGCCGTAGCCGCTATTCCACTGCAGGGAAACCTCAACCTCGCCCATCTTGGCCACAGGTGCGTCCGGGTCCGATTTGCCCTCGATGTAGATAGGCTCCTTAAAGGCCTCGGGGACGTCCTTGCCCTCGTTAAGGAACTTGACGAAGTCGATGATGCCGCCCTCGTAGCAAAACTCCTCCACGTGGGGAGTAGACTCGCGCTCGTCAGTCAGCACGATTTTGAGGTTCTTATTGAGGAACGCCGTCTCCTGCAGACGGTTGTGCAGCGTATCGAAATCGTAAATGCAGGTCTCGAAGATCTCGTCGTCGGGCCAGAAGGTGACGGTGGTGCCCGTCGAATCCGAGGTGCCCACGACCTCCATCTTCTTGACGGTCTTGCCGCGCGAGAACTCCATCTCGTAGGTGTTGCCGTCGCGACGAACCTGAACGACCACGCGCTTGGACAGTGCGTTGACGACGGAGATGCCAACGCCGTGCAGGCCGCCCGAGACCTTATAGGCCGAATTATCGAACTTACCGCCGGCGTGCAAGATCGTCATGACGACCTCGAGCGTCGGGATCTTTTTAACAGGGTGCTCGTCGACGGGGATACCGCGCCCGTTGTCGACGACCGTGATGGAGTTGTCGGCGTGGACCGTCACCTGGATCTCGGTGCAGAAACCGGCCATGGCCTCGTCGACGGAGTTGTCAACGATCTCCCACACCAGGTGATGCAGACCGCTGGCGCTCGTCGAGCCGATATACATGCCCGGGCGCTTACGAACGGCCTCGAGACCTTCGAGAATCTTAATCTCGCCGCCATCGTAATCGTTTTCGTTTGCCACACGTCCTCCTTCAGTCAAGAAAATGTGTACAGCCTTACTAGTTTATCGTAAAAAAATACCCTCGGGAACGAGGGTATTTGGCTCTACAAGGCCACCAGATGCGATTTAAGGCTCTTTTTTGCTTTGCACGCCCTTGGCCCACTCGGCACTGGCTCTCATGGCGTTCTCGAGGGCCTCGCGCAGTTTTTGGTCTTCGATGGGCGCCACTTGGCGCTCAATCTCGGTGCGCTCGGCATCGCTTAGGTCAGCATGCGGAGCCGGCGGGCGCTCGGCCACGGCAGGACGCAGACGCTCTTTGGCAGCGGGCGGCGTGTGACCGGGCGCGGTGGTTTTGAACACCAGGCCATCCACATGCGCACCGGCGCGCTCCATGCGCGCGCGGATGATCTCACGCAACAGCGTCATTTCCTGCGTCCACGAGGGCGAATCGAGATATACCAGCAGCTCATTGGACTCGGGCAGGTAGCGCAGACCCGTCACATGCCGCCCCTCGCGCGTGCCCGAGCACACCGCGTTCCACGCGCGATAGACCGCGCGCGACTCCTCGGCAGCTTCCATCTGCGCACGGCGCCCAGGCGTCGCGGCCGCCAGGATGCGCTGACGCTCTGCGTTCAAAAACCCACTGAAGGCGACCGTCTCGCTCTCGCGCTCGTAATTAGCACGTCTCACCCATGCTCACCACCTTGGCTCGATCAAGCAGGTCATCGGTAAAGTATCCCAGGTTGGTCGTGGTTATGACCGTTTGGATATCATCGCCGATCAGCCGCAGAAAAGCACCGCGGCGCTCGCCGTCGAGCTCGCTCATCACGTCGTCCAGAAGCAACAGCGGAGCAGTACCCAGAACATCGCGAGCCACGGCCACCTCGGCCACCTTCCAGGACAGTACCAACGTTCGCTGCTGTCCTTGGCTGGCAAATGAACGGGCGGAGCGACCCGCAACGGTAAACTCAATCTCGTCGCGATGCGGCCCCACCAACGTCACGCCGCGGCGAATTTCCTCGCCGGCGTGCTCATCAAGGGCGGCCAGCATGCGCTCGTACGCCCAGCCCTTCAGCTCTTCGCGATCCTCGACCTGGGGCAAATCCCCCAGCGTGGACGCATAGGACACGTTGGCGGCTTCACCGGACGCCACTTGCCCGTAGGCAGTACGCACATGGCCCGCCAGCCGGTCGAGCAGGGCCAACCGGTGCACGAGCAGAGCCGCGCCCGCGCGGGCAATCGAATCGTTCCACGCGCCGAGCATCTCACGGCAGCACCAGGTCTCCTTGAGCAAGGCGTTGCGCTGGGTCACGCAGCGCCCATAGGCGCTCGCAAGATCGGCATAGCGTGCGCTCAGTTGCATGCCAAAGTCATCGAGGGCGGCGCGGCGCACACTGGCGCCCCGCTTAACCATGTCCAGATGGTCGGGGCAAAACAGCACGCTCGGCAGAACCCCGCGCACACCGGCGGCAGAGCATCTCTTGCCGTTGCGGCTAAACGAGCGCTTACCGTCCTCCGCGCTCAATCCCATATCAAGCACGCGGCCGTCGCCCTCGAGCCTCAGCTCGACCCTGCACGAGCCCACGCCGTCATGAACGAGCTCGGCTGCGGTCGGATGCCTAAACGAGGCGCCGCTCGTCAGCAGCTGCAGCGCCTCTATGAGATTGGTCTTTCCCGCCGCGTTGGGTCCCGCAAGTATCGTCACGCCGTCGTCCAGGGCAAGGCGATAGCTATCGAAGCTGCGGTAGTGCGCGACGGAAAGATCGCGGGCGAACATGGTCATGGCGCAACGCTAGATGCGGACCGGCATGACCAGGTACAGGTAGTTGATCTTGTCGTAGGACTTGAAGATGCCCGCCTGCGAGTAGCTCTTGAGCTCCAGCGTGATCTCCTTCTCCTTGGATAGGGCATTGAGGCAGCCGAAGATGTAGTGGTAGTTGAAGGCGATGGTGCCCGACTCGCCCTCGGCCTCGACATCGATCGTCTCCTGCGCAAGGTCCTGGTCATTGGAAATGGAGGACAGGCCCATCTGCCCGTTCTCGACATCGATCTCGAACTTGACGGCGGGGTTGGCGCTCGCGATAACGGCCACGCGCTTGAGGGCGGCGTTAAAGGCGGCGACGTCGATCTTGACGCTCGTCACGCACGAATCGGGGATGAGCTGCTTGTAGTTGGGGTACACGCCCTCGATGCGGCGCGACACGTAGGTGGTGTTGCCGGCCTCAAAGACGACCTGGGTGTCGGTAGCCCCGATCATGATGGTCGCCTGGCTGGCCATGATGTTCAGCGCGTCGTTAAAGGCGTCGGCCGGAACGTTGAGCTCAAAGGAACCCTCGAGGGTCGAGGTCTCAACCTGCGTATCGCACACGGCCAAACGGAAGGAATCGGTCGCCACCAGGCGCACGGTGTTGTTCTCGACCTTCATGTGCACGCCACCCAGGATGGGGCGGGCCTTGTCGGTCGAGGTGACGCGCCACACGCGGCCGACCATTTCGGACAAGATATCGGTCGGCAGTTCCACGGCGCTCTCGATGGCATAGGCCGGAAACTCGGGGAAGTCATTAGCATCAAGCGTGTTCAGTCGGAAAGAGCTCTTCTCGCAACCAATCAGCACCTGGCGCTCGGACAGCTCAAAGG
>USPT01000111.1 GCA_900556705.1 uncultured Collinsella sp. | reverse complement strand
TCTCCTTGGAGAGACTTTGCACGACCACGCGCTCGCGCGTTGTGCCCACGGCGGTATAGGCGGTCTCGGTGTAGATGCCCTCGGCCGTTTCGACGCCATCGACCTCTTGTATGGCGTCGAGATCATCGTCAGTCAGGCCATAGGTCGACTGCACGTTAATGTCATAGACATTTTGCTGGTCGAAGTAGGCATCAACCGAATCACACAGGTCCTCGCAACCCGCCTTAAGGCCGCACATCACGCTCACGCCAAGCGCGGTGATGACCACGATTGACAAGAAGCGCTTAAGACTGCCTCGGATTGTGCGGTAGATGCCACGGCGAAAAACCGTCGGCACCATATCGTTTGAGCTTTGGGCAGTGCGGTAGGTCGTAAAATCCTGCTCGCGCTCCGTGTTCTGCGCGTCGCGGCGTAGGCTGTTTTGGCGGTCTTGGTCCATGGGCGCTACCACTCGATCGTCTCGATAGGCACGGGATTTTGCTGGACCGTCTCGCTCTCCACGCGACCGTTCTTAAAGCGGATCAGGCGATCGGCCATGGGCGCCAGCGCGGAGTTGTGGGTGATGATGATGACCGTAATGCCCTGCTTGCGGCAAGTGTCCTGCAGCAGCTGCAAGACCTGCTTGCCGGTTTTATAGTCAAGTGCGCCCGTGGGCTCGTCGCACAAAAGCAGCTTGGGGTTCTTGGCCAGTGCGCGGGCAATGGACACGCGCTGCTGCTCGCCGCCCGAAAGCTGCGCCGGAAAGTTGGCGAGGCGCTCACCCAGGCCAACCTGGCAAAGCGTTTGCTCGGCATCGAGCGAATCGGGGCAGATTTGCGCTGCAAGCTCAACGTTTTCGAGCGCCGTCAAGTTGGGGACCAAATTGTAGAACTGGAAGACAAAGCCGACATCGGCGCGGCGGTATTCCACGAGCTGAGCCTCGTTGGCGGAGCTCACGTCGCGCCCGTCCACCGTCACGGTGCCGGAGGTCGCCGTATCCATGCCGCCCAGAATGTTGAGCGCCGTGGTCTTGCCGGCACCCGAAGCACCCAGAATGATGGCGAGCTCGCCGCGCTCGACCGTAAAGCTCGCGCCGTCGAGAGCGTGGATGCGGGCATCGCCCTCGCCGTATGCTTTGATGACGTCTTTGAATTCGATATAGGCCATCGATCGGTTCCCATCTGGTCGGATAACTCTTTAGTATTACCCATTTCGCACCGACCAAAAAGGGACAGGTTCATTTTGGCAGGTTTTATATGGGGAAACGGCAGCTATAGATGAGGCGCCGGGGAGGCAGAGAAATCATCGATTGGGTCAGGCCGACCGCCAAACACAACGCACGCATCTCAATCTGTCAGCCAAATCATTCGAACAGCTGTTCGTTTCTATGATATGATTCAGCTATCTAAGCAGGCCAATACGCAGAAAGGCGGCCAACATGGCGTTCGACTTTAAGAAGGAATGCAAGGAGCTCTACAAACCTGCAAGCAAGCCGAGTATCGTAACTGTCCCGCCTATGAGCTACGTTGCCGTTCGCGGCAAGGGCGACCCAAATACCGAAGGTGGCGAGTATCAAAACGCCCTGCCGCTGCTTTACGGAATCGCCTATACCGTCAAGATGTCGAAGAAAGGCTCAAGGAGTATCGAGGGCTATTTCGACTTTGTGGTACCGCCGCTCGAGGGTTTCTGGTGGCAAGACTCCCCGAGCGGCGACATCGATTATGTACGCAAGGACGATTTCAACTTTATCTCGTGCATCCGCCTACCCGATTTCGTCACCCGAGATGACTTTGACTGGGCAGTCGTGGAAGCCACGAACAAAAAGAAACTGGACTTTTCTGCCGTCGAGCTGCTTAAAGTTGACGAGGGTCTCTGCGTTCAATGCATGCACACCGGGCCCTACGACAACGAACCGGCGACCGTAGACGCTATGCATGAATACACGACCGAGCAGGGCTATGTCCCCGACTTCTCAGATACCCGTTTACATCACGAAATCTATCTTTCCGATCCACGCAAGTGTGCGCCGGAGAAACTTAAGACTGTGGTTCGTCATCCTATCAAGCGCGCTGAATAGCGTGGAGCGTCATTTCACGCGCTAGGTTTTAAGCCAGCCAACCAGCCGCCTCCTAGGCCGTCCGGTAATTATCTTGACGCGGCCCGTCGCATCTTATAAGTTTGTTTTGCTAAAGCTGGAAAGCCTCTCAACGATGCGCAACTCCAGTTCTTTTTATATCAAGAGGCTTAAATGAAATACCAGAAGTCGCGGATATCCATCAACGAACAAATAGCACTATTGACAGAAAACAAGGGTCTTAAGTGCTCTGATCAAAGCGAACTCGAGCGAGCTTTGGTCGAAGCCAACCACTACAGACTGTCGGCCTACTGGTTTCCCTACAAAACCAAATGCAAGTCCGGGATTACCATCTTTCGCGAAGGCACAACATTCGAAACCATCATCTACACGTATGAATTTGACCGAGCCCTCCGGCAGTTAATGTTTGATGCGGTCGGCAGTGCGGTCGGCAGAATTGAGATCTACCTCAGAAGCAGAATTGCCTATCTTGCCTCTGAGGAACGCGGGCCTTTCTGTTACCCAGATGTCGCCATAACGAGGCTCAACTCGGCATGCCCGTCGAGCTCTGCGCCGCACTGGGCTACGCAGCCGTCTTTGGCAGCGCCACCAATACGCTGCTCGCACCCATCCTTATTGGCTGCGAAGTCTTCGGCTTTGGTAACTTGCCGATGTTCTTTATTGTCTGCGTCGTGGCTTACCTGTTCAACATGGATAAATCGATCTACGCCCTGCAGGAGCGGGCGTAGATCGATGTCCAGGCAGGCGGTCTCAACCGGAAACGGCGTCCCACTCTGAGGCTGTATTCCGGGACACGGTTTCCGCTTGGAACGCCATTCGGAAAGCGCATCCCGCTTTAAAACGGAATTCCGGGACGTAGTTTCCGTCTGAGCCTCCATTCGGAAAGCATGTCCCGTTCTTTCACGGCGTCTTGGCTATGCAAAGTGTTCGAGCGTTACTCCTCGTACGCGCCCTCAAGCCGCAACAGCCACTCCTTGCGATCAAGCCCGCCGGCATATCCGTTGAGCGATCCGTCGGCCGCCACCACGCGATGGCACGGCACAATAATCGAAATGGGATTACGCGCGACCGCGGCCCCCACGGCACGGGGAGACGCAACGGGTGCTTCGTTTCCCGGTACACGATGTCGAGCCGCAACACGCTGGGCGATCTCACCATACGTAGCGACCTCGCCACGCGGGATAGAAAGCAGCTCAAACCAAACCTCGCGCTGAAACGCCGTACCAATCATATGCAACGGCGGCGTAAACCGAGGCTCCTGCCCCGCAAAATAAGCATTCAGCCAAGCCCAAGAACGCTCAAGTACCGACGAGGCAGCACCGTTTGTCGGATTCACCGAAGACATGCCGCCAGCACCAGAAACCGCATCGGCGCCTTCAACATGTTCGGAGTCTTCCCGGAGAAGCGTGGAGCCAAAATGCTCCTGCCCCTCAAACCAAAGTCCCGTCAGACCGCGGCCATCAGCGGCAAGCAAGATTTCGCCCAAAGGCGAAGCAAACGTCGTCGTGACCACCAGCGGCTCCTTTCAAAACTCCGCAACATAATACCGCGAATTGTGCAGACAACCCCAATCGACCCCAAAGTCACCCTAGGCAGCAGGCGCGAACGCGCCGCAGCTGCCGGCCGCGCCCCACAGTCCCCCAAGGCGGCAGGCGCAAAGCGCCGAAGCCGCCGCCGGGATCAGGGCCCGCAACAGCCACGTGCCCCCACATCAGCCCAGCGGCCCCAACCAACAACGGCCCCATCGCAGGTCGCTTGCAGCAGCGTCACCGCAGGCGGGGGCCGGGCTTGGTTTTCAGAACACTCCGCAGACCAGTGTGGCGCCTTGTCCGCGGCTCCGAAGGAGCAGGACAAGGCGCCACACATGGTCGAGGACGTTCTGAAAACCAAGCCCGGCCCCCGCCGGACAGGTCACACTACTCGCAGAGCAGCTTAGCGATCTG
>USPT01000110.1 GCA_900556705.1 uncultured Collinsella sp. | reverse complement strand
TCAACCTCCCAGGCTGCAAGAATATGCAGCTACAACCTCATGACCTCCACATATGTCCATACTCACACGGCACTTCATGCGTCTTCCAACCAAATGCTGACCAAATGCTTGACGGATCTGTGGACAAGACACGGCGCTGCGGGGACAAACTGAGCCAAGCCGCAGGTCAGCAATTGCAAGGCTGTGGTCGCGAAATACATACCAGTGGTTCACAACACCGTTCAAAGATTTTTAAAATTGCTGCCATGTCGTTTATAAATACCCATTTTGAACAATTTGCCGCATGTAACCCTGCTGGTCAGAGCCCGTTTTTGCCCTCCTAGATCCCGTCAGGAAGCCAAGCGTTTCAAAAAATGCCAACTTTTCTGTTTGCACTTTGCGATTCCTCGTGTATACTGACTTTCGCATTTAACGGAGAGTTGTCCGAGTGGCCGAAGGAGCACGATTGGAAATCGTGTAGGCGTCAAAAGCGTCTCCAGGGTTCAAATCCCTGACTCTCCGCCAGTTAATTCCAAAGCAGGCCTCGAGCCTGCTTTGTTTTTACCCCACGCGGAGGGGTGGCAGAGTGGTTGAATGCGGCGGTCTCGAAAACCGTTTGGCCTGTATAAGGTCACGAGGGTTCGAATCCCTCCTCCTCCGCCATTTTGGTTGAGAAAGCTCCCGGGAATGGGAGCTTTTTTGTTTTGAGTCCCTAACAAGCAAATACGGCGCAGGAGGAGGGATTCGAACCCGCCCCTCCCTCAAAACATGTACGTCACCCTCCAAAACCGACATTTTTCGACATCTTTGAAGGCTGACGTACACGTTTAGATTGAGCTCACGGGAGTGGCACTATTCGGAAGGTGCCTCTTCGTCTCGCATGCCTTTCCAGTTGCGGATAAGCGCCTTGCGTAGTTCGTTTTGCTCTCGCTGGTACCCGGTGTCGGTACAGCGAGGCATACCGAGTGCTTCGCGAATGTTGTTCATGGCGCGGTGAAAGGCGAGCTGGCTACCGAACTGAGCCGAAGTGAGCGTAACGATTCGATATCCCATTTGGGAGAGAACGGCCTCTCGCTCCGCATCTGCCCCCTTGCGCTCGAACTCATCGTGAAAGCCGCCCTTATATTCGATACCGAGCTCCCTGCGCTTGTAGGTAACGAGCGTATCGATTTTGAGTGTTCGAGCTTTGGCGCAATGCCAGAGACATTGAGGGATCTCGAGCGGTTTGTTGAGTTCGATACCTCGGATGCCAATCCCGCCTTCGCTTGTTGGGAGCGAGAGGGCGATTGCCGAAGCGAGGTCTCCATAGGCGAGGCCGAGTGATCGTAGATGTGCCTGAGCGCGAGCCGTGCACGTGTGGCACCGGGTTTGCCGGGGTGCCGATCGAGCAGTTCGGTTATTTCATCCTTGGAGGTGGTGGCTGGTTGCTCGGTATAATGGTCGGCGGGATTGAGCCTCATGCGATAATCGCCGCAAACTTCATAGCCATATTCGAGATATTCGATCCTATCCATCCACTCGGCAGCGAGCACGAAGGTGAAGGCTTCGTCGGTGATGAAGATTCCGGGCGTCAACTCGTCAATATGCTCGTAGGGAAGATTTTGTCCAAGAATGTGGCAAATGACGCCTTTGGTGCGAATTCGCTCGAATTCGAATACAACCGAGATATCGATAGTTTTGAGCATATCGGACGGAATGCCGCAGTCGGTAAGGGCCTGTCGTATGCGCGCAACGCGTTGCTGGGTGGAGATGCCTCGTACGCCTATCTGGTAGTCGTGCCGCGCAAGAGACTGAACCAAATTCTGGGGCGCATGATGGACAAGCCATGCGGTTTTATGCGAAATGAGAACAGGAGTATCCATTGAGGGCCTCTCGCTCTGAGCCGGTATCCAACTCTTATGTCCGTTGAAGTGGGGGAATATACCGGATGTGAGTAAATTAACTCACTCATGCTGTGAGCTCAATCCAAACATGTACGTCAGCCTCCAAAGATGTCGAAAAATGTCGTTTTTGGAGGGTGACGTACATGTTTTGGATCCCTGGCATTCCAGCAACGCCACGCCCGCATCCGCTGCTAACCGTTTGCCGAGCAATGGGGTCGCAATCGGCGCCGAACATGTACTATGTACGGGCATTGTCCAAACCCGTAACTCAAAGGAACCCATCTTGCCCGTCGTCGCCGCTATAACCATTACCTCACATGCCTCGGATGCCATGGTCGCTATTCCCTTTTGGCTCGAGATGTTCGCTGTTGTCGCGGCATCGATCTCGGGCGTGCTGGTCGCGCGCGAGCACAAGCTTGACCTGGTGGGCGCGGTCGCACTCGCCGTGGTCTGCGGTCTGGGCGGCGGTCTTTTGCGCGATATGACACTCCAGGTCGGCAACGTCTACATCCTCAACCAGCCGATGGCACTCCCGCTTTCCATTGCCACGGCGGCCATCATCTACATCTTCCCGGCAATCGTCGATAAACCCGAGAAACTCATCCCATTGCTCGACATCATCTCGGTCGGCATCTACGCCGCCACTGGGGCGGACAAAGCACTGGTTTATGGTTTTGCGCCGGCCGTATGCATCATGATGGGCTTTTTCACCGCGGTGGGTGGCGGCATGTTGCGCGACGGCTTTATGGGCGTGGTCCCAGGCATTTTCCAACGCACTAACTTTTATGCCATCGCGGCCATCGCCGGATCGGCAAGCTATGTAAGCCTCGTCATGAGTGGCTTGGTCAGCAATGTCGCCGCGCTGGTCGTATGCGTCGCGGTGACCATGGGTCTGCGCTGGCTCTCGCTGCGCTTTGACATCAAAAGCCCCACCGAGGAAGACATCGCGCGCTTCTTGCATCGCAAAAAATAGCTAGCGCGGACTCGTCCACGAAATGCAACTGAGAGGCTCTTTTAGAGCGCCCGCGCGTTGGGTACCCTGTTAGATACATGTCGAGTATCTAACGAAGGATTCACTATGCCTTGCAACCTAAAACCGTCGTCCCGATGCCGCAAAACGCGTGGCCGCATCGCCCTCCTATTCGCACTGATTTCACTTGCGCTGACCGCGCTTCCCACGACGTCGTTCGCCGGTACAGACACCGCGGGCAACGTGCTCGCAACCGAAGTTGACTCAAATCCGTCTGGCGTCGAAAGCGACCTGTACTGGGCCGGCCAAAGCCTTAACCTAGACGACGCTTCCATCGGCCGCGATATTATCGCGGCAGGCGAGAGCTTGTCGATTCGCGACTGCACTGTAGGCGGAGCCGTTCGCCTGGCGGCGCGTACCATCGATATCTCCAAAACCGCAATCGATGGCAGCGTGACGGTAGCCGGTCAGCATGTCGTGCTCAACACCGGTAGCGCCGCCAACTGTTTTTACGCGATGGGCGAGACGGTTGCCCTGCGCGGCTCTGCCAAGTCGGCAGCACTCGCGGGCAGTACGGTAACCATCGACGGCATCGTCGACGGCGATGTCGAGGTCTGGGCCGACAAACTCATCCTGGGCAAAAACGCTCACATCACCGGCACGGTGAACGCCCATGTTTCCGAGGACCCCGAGCGCGCCGCAGGAGCCGAGGTCGGCGCGCTCAAGATCGACCGTACCGAAAACGAAAGCGCCGCCACGGCGGTTAACGATATCATCGGCGGCATCGTGGCCGCAGCCCTGTCGACCTGCTTTATCGCTCTGTTGCTCGAGCTCGTCTTTCCGCGTGCGACCGCCAGCGCCGCCGGAATGCTCCACCAGCGCCCCACACCCCTGTGGATGAGCGGTCTTCTGGGTACGGTAGCCATTGTCCCTGCCGTATTGTTGCTGATTATCTCGATTGCCGGCCTGTCGCTTGCTGGAGCCCTCATGTGCGCCGTGATCGGCGTCGCGTTGGTCTCCACCGCTTTTGCGGGCTGCGCGATCGCTCGCATGGTCGGACATAACCAGAACCGCTACGCCATGGCAGCCGTCGGCGGTGTGGCCGCAGGCGCCCTCACAGGACTTCCCCTCATCGGCGGCTTCATCAGCGGCGTGGCCTTTGTCTTTATGCTCGGCTACGTTATCCAGATCATC
>USPT01000109.1 GCA_900556705.1 uncultured Collinsella sp. | reverse complement strand
AGCTCTTCCTCCAAATGTAGGCGGAGTAGAAACGAACGTGGATTTTCGGACGCATAGCAAATGATCCCTTGGGTATGCCGATGTTTTGGTACCGACAGCTCTTCCTCCAAATGTAGGCGGAGTAGAAACGAACGTGGATTTTCGGACGCATAGCAAATGATCCCTTGGGTATGCCGATGTTTTGGTACCGACAGACACTATGACCCAATCCGAGGGCACTAAAAAGATAGGAGCCCCCGCTCGTGACCGCGGGTCGGGGCTGCGACAATGATGTTGAAGTGCCATAGGCGCAGCCGCGCCGCAACGAGGTTGGGAGGCTCCCATGCCAAAGTATTCTACCGCGTTCGGGATGGACGTACACCTGAGGTCGACCACCGTCTGCGCCCTCGACGCGGAGACGGGCGAGGCCGTGACGAGGAGGTTCCCCGGCAACCCCTGGGGCGAGATCGCCGGGTGGATGGATGGGTTCCCCGGGCCGTCGCTCGCGGCCTACGAGAGCGGCTACCTCGGCTTCGCCCCGCAAAGGGAGCTCGCCGGGCTCGGCGTCGAGTGCGTCGTCGCCGCGGTCTCGAAGATCCCCAGGTCGGCCGCCGACTCGGCCTCCAAGAACGACAGGAACGACGCCGCCAGGATGGCCAAGGCGATACTCGCCCACGACATCTCCTCCGTATGGGTCCCCTCCCCCGAGGTCGAAGGCATCAGGGACCTCGCCGGCGCCTACGACGGGGCGACCGCGCGCCTGGCGACCGCCAAGCAGCGGCTGCTCGCCTTCCTCGCAAAGCGAGGGTTCGTCTACGGCGGCACCACGCCCGCCGGCAACCCGAGGAAGTACTGGACCTACGACTTCCTGAGGTGGCTCGACAAGGTCAGGCCGGAGGACGATGGCGGGGTTCGGACGCTCGCCGCCCTGAGGAACGAGGTCGAGGCCGCGGCGGAGGCCCGGGCGGACCTGCTCTCCGAGTACAGGGCCGCCGTGGATGCCAGCTCGATCGCCGCGGAGGTGGCCGCCCTCCAGTCGATCAAGGGCTGCGCCTTCGCGCTGGCCGCAGCCTTCTCGGCCGAGGTCGGCGACTTCACGAGGTTCCGTTCCGGAAGGCAGGTCACGGCCTATTTCGGCCTCGCGCCGAGTCAGAGGTCGAGTGGCGACTCCGTGCGGCTCGGAGGCATCAGCGGTGCGGGCAACGCGCTCGTGAGGAAGCTGGCCGTTGAGGGTTCATGGTGCTACGCCGCGGCACGGCACCAGCCGAAGCTCATGCCAAGGGACACGGGCGTGCCCCTCGAGATAAGGATGCACGGGAGGAAGGGGTCCGAGCGGCTCCTGCGGCGGCGCGAGGAGATGCTCGCCCGCGGCATGCCCGCGGCGAAGGCCAACGCGGCCGAGCTCGTGAGGTGGCTCTGGGCCCTCGGCATGATGTGCCGGGAGGGCGCGGAATAGACATGGCCCCCGTCCCGGCGAGCCGGGCGGCCTTCGGGGATACCCCCTATTTCGCTGTGCGCGCGGAGCCCTCCGCATGCGCCTCGACAGACTTGGGGAACCCCGCCGAAGGAATGGAGTGCGGGCCGACAGAACGGTATCCGCGGATATGAGACTGAGCCGAAGGCGTCGATGACATGCCGGGGGCGGACCGGGACGGGTTAACGGCAGGCCCCGCCGACCGATTGCAAGCGGTCGGCGGGGCCATTGTGGCTCTTGACAGCGGATTGGGTCATATGAGCGAAAACCCGCCAGAGCGAGGGAGGCCCTTTTGTGGCGAGATGACGCCATAGATTGAGCATAAGTCAGCGAGCGGGTCGCATTTGAGGCAAGGTGACGTGAAACGAAAGGGCGCTGACCTTCTGGTCGCGCCCTTGAAGTTGAACGTCAGATTGTCCAAATGCGGCCCGCGCAGCGTCGGCCCGTTACGGCGTTTGGTAAAACGCCGTAACTAAAAACGGTTACCGCGGAAGCCGCCGCCGTTGCGGCCGCCGCGGTCGCCACCGCGACCGCCGCGGTCGTTACCACGGTTACCGTCGAAGCCACCACGGTTGCCGCCGCGATCGCCATAGCCACCACGGTTGCCGCCAAAGCCGCCGCGACCGCCACGGTCGCCGCCACGGTCACCAAAGCCGCCACGGCCGCCGCGATCGCCACCGCGACCGCCACGGTCACCGCCACGGCCACCGCGATCGCCAAAGCCGCCGCGACCGCCACGGTCGCCGCCACGGCCGCCACGGTCGTCACGGCCGCCGCGAGGACCGCGGTCCTCGTCCAGGCCCATGGCGACGAGCGGAGCGATAACCTTATCGAGAGCGGCCATCAGCTCGGTGGCCTCCTCATAAGAAAGCTCGGGCAGGAGCTTCTCCTTCTTGTTGGCAAGCTCGACCAGGCCCTCAGCGGCATCCTCGGCGGCGAAGACAACAATCTTGCGCATATCGCCCTCGGCGTCGTCGATGCGGCCGACCAGATCGGCAGCCTCGGCCTCGGCCATCAGGCCATCGAGCTCACGGAGGCGCATGCCCAGCAGGTCGGACATTTCCTTCTGCTCCATCTTGGGCTTGAGGTCAAGAAGCTTGATGGCGCGTTCGATGTTCGCCATGCGCTCGGCCTTGGCCTCCTCCTCCTTGGAAATAGCAAAGCGACGGCTACGCAGCAGGCGGGCGGCCTTCTGCATCTTGTCCATCAGCTCTTCGTCATCGTAATCAACGGCGGCCTCGACAACCTCGGCCTCCTCCTCGGCGGAAACCTCGTCAGCAGCCTCAACCTCGGCAGCTTCGGTCTCCACGGTCTCGACTGCCTCAACCTCGGCAGCCATGGTCTCGTTCTCGGTCTCGTTCATGATCTCTTCGTTCTCGGACATGAGACTCCTTCTTAGCCCTCTCGGGCATCATGCCCCATTCGCGGGGCCCGTCGCGCACTCTTTGCGCTTTAAACATTCATGCCTCTCGGCAAAACGTCCATTAGTTTATGGTGTTGCCATCCAATCTAGCTGCAGAATCTATGTGCACACATTAATGCGACATGTGCGACTCGCGACGAGCGTACACCAGCGACGTTGCGAACCCGACCACGGCAATCACAGCCGCCACACGCACGGCAGTTGCAAATCCAATCGCCTGGGCAACGTCGGTCGCAGCGCCAGCCGCGCCGGCAGTCGCCGCAGAACTCGAGAGCAGACCGATAAACAGCGATGGGCCAAACGATGCGGCAATCATGTTCCACGTGTTAAGCAATGCCGTTCCGTGGGGATGCTCAGCGGCAGGCAGCGTCTCCAAGCCGGCCGTTTGCGAGGGGCTCAGCACCAAACCGACTCCGGCATACACCACAACGGTCAGCGCCACGACGACGCCGATGTTCATACTTGCCGCCGTCATCGAGATGGCAGTCTGCCCCACGGCAATCAGGGCAAAGCCGACCGGCAGCAGAGGCCATGCGCCACGGGCGTCCATCACGCGTCCGCCCACAATCGAGGTCACGGCGTTGCAGGCAATCGCCGGCAAAATGAGCAAGCCCGCAATAAGTGCGGTCATGCCGTATGCGCCCTCAAAATAGAGCGGCAACAAAACGCTCATCGAGAACGTCGTCATCATCGACACCACCACAAGCAGGCACGCAGGCCAAAAACGAACGCTCGCCATGGGACGCACGTTAAGCACCGGATGCTCGAGTTTGAACTGGCGGGCCGCAAACAGGCCGAGCAGCACAATGGCGGCGATAAGCGTCACGATGCCGGCAATCAGATTGGTCGAGAACTCGCCTACGGAATACACAAATGCCGTAATGCCGGCGGCGAGCAAAACAACCGACAGAATATCAAGCGTGGTGTTCGAGCGCTCTCCGACATTCTGAACAAGCTTTACGCCCGCCGCAGCGACCACAATGCCGGCCACCAGCGGCACTACGAACACCGCCCTCCAGCCAAACAACGTGCACATAAGACCGCTGATCACAGGTCCAAACGCCGGCCCTAGCGTAATGCAGGCACCACCCAGGCTCAGATACAGACCGAGCTTCTCGCGCGGGGCGCAAGACAGCACCACGTTCATCATGA
>USPT01000108.1 GCA_900556705.1 uncultured Collinsella sp. | reverse complement strand
AGGAGTACCAGGACGCCCTGGCCCGCGGCGCTCGACCGGGCGAGACGGAGTAGGTCCCACCGTCCCCGGTGCTGAGCGCCCACATATCATCCCGTGCTCAAACATTTTCGCTTTGCTGCGAAACTGCGCGCGGGACGATATGTGGGCGCTCAGCACCGGGGACTGCGTTGTTCTGGCTCGGTTCGCCCGGGTGCCGTCGGGCCAGGGAGGGGCGTCTTCGCTGATAGTCTTTGTTGAGAGAGGGCTGCTTTTATGCGGCTCTTTCTTTGGCTTTGGGTATATTTGTTCTTGTTGAATTGTTCTTGCGGATAGGCTTGGTACTTGGCTTTCCGCTGTTCTTTGTAGCCGTCTCGGCTTTGGTTGAGAGGAGACGATCTTTATGCGTATTGTGTTTATGGGCACGCCTGATTTTGCGGTGCCTTCGTTGACTTCGCTTGTCGAGGCTGGTAACGAGATTGCGCTTGTTGTTACTCGTCCTGATGCTGTTCGTGGGCGTGGTAAGAAGCTGGAGCCGTCTCCTGTTAAGGCTAAGGCGCTTGAGCTGGGGTTGCCGGTTATTGAGGCTAATCGTATGACGGCGGAGGTCGTTGAGGCGCTTCAAGCTGCTCGGGCAGATATTTTCTGCGTGGCTGCCTATGGCTGCATTTTGCCCGATGAGGTGCTGCATATGGCGCCGCTCGGTATCGTAAATGTTCATGCGTCCTTGCTGCCTCGTTGGCGTGGGGCTGCTCCTATTCAGCGTGCGATTCTCGCTGGTGATGAGATTGCTGGCGTTTCCATTATGCGCATTGGGCATGGCGTGGATACTGGCGCTTATTGCGCGCAGGCGTCTACGTCGGTTGCCGGTAAGCATGCCGAGGCGCTCACGATGGAGCTTGGTGAGCTTGGTGGCAAGTTGCTTGCCGATACGCTTCCCTCACTTGCCGATGGCTCGGCTGTTTGGACTGAGCAGGATGAGTCGCTCGTTACTCATGCTGCCAAGATTTCCAAGCAGGAGATGCGTCTGGATCCGCAGATGACGGCGCTCGATTGCGTGCGGCATGTGCTCGCTTCGTCCGATACCGCGCCTGCTCGATGCGTGATTGCCGGCAAGACCGTGCGTGTGCTCGATGCTGCGCTGGCCGATGTTTCGCTTGGCAAGGGCGGCGTTGACGTTAAGAATAAGCGTGTTTTCCTTGGCCTTTCCGATGGTGCGGTTGAACTGCTCGAGGTTAAGCCCGATGGTAAGCGTGCTATGGCCGCTTCTGCTTGGGCTGCTGGCCTGCAGGGCGCTGATCTTTCGTGGGGTGTTCTGTCATGAGCAAGCTGTCTCCCGCGCGCAAGCTTGCGCTCGATGTGCTGATGGAGGCCGATCGCCGCGGCATGTATGCGCGTGACGTGCTGTCCTCTCGCGCATCCGCCAAGGCTATTGACCAGCGCGATTCCGCTTTTGCCGCTCGCTTGGCGCTGGGTGTCGCCGCCACGCAGGGTATTTTGGACGAGCTTCTCGATCAGTTTCTCGATAAGCCTAAAAAGGTTGCGCCGCGTGTTCGCATGGCGCTTCGTATCTCGGCCTTCGAGATGCTCTACCTTCATACCCCAGGCCGCGTTGCCGTAAGTCAGGGTGTTGAGCTGGTGCGCAGCGGAGCTAAGTCTGCCGCCGGTTTGGCCAATGCCGTGCTGCATAAAGTCGCGGACAACGTTGAGGACTTTGCCACGGCGTCCGATGTAGATGAGTCTGAGCGACGCCTGGTTCGTCTGTCGCGCCTGATGGGACTGCCGCGTTGGCTGTGCGCTCGCATTATGGCATCGTTCGACACGCCAGAGGGTGCGCTTAACTTTGCCGGCAATCTGGCCCCCGCGCCACTGGCCCTGCATGAGAACGCCTTTGCGACCAAGCCCGATCCGTATATCTCGCAGCTCGTCGCGCCTGTCTTCCCGGGCTGCCATGCCCCGGTTGATGCCCAGGTTACCGTTGCTTCGGGTGTGTTTGAGCGTGCTGCCGCGGTGGCGTCTGATCTCAACGCGCAGCTTATCGCCACGGCTGCCACGCGCCCTGGTAGCTGCCTTGAGATTGGTGCCGGTCGTGGCACCAAGACCTATGTGATGATGTGTCAGGCCAAGCGTGCGGGCTATGAGCGTCAGCATACGGCGCTCGATCTGCATGATCGCAAGTGCGATCTGAATCTCGCTCGCCTGCATAAGGCCGGTATTCAGGGCGTTCGTACGGTTTCGGGTGATGCTTGCGAGCTCGATGAGGTTCTCACATCGTTTGATGCCATGCGCGGTGAGCGGTTCAAGTTCGATACCGTGTTTATCGATGCGCCGTGCTCGGGCACCGGAACCATGCGTCGTCATCCCGAGATCCCGTGGCGTCTGACCGAGAACGACGTTACGACTGATCTGCCCAAGCTGCAGCTGACGATGCTCAAAGAGGCTGCCGCGCGCGTGGCTGCCGGCGGCGAGCTCATCTATGCGACGTGCTCGGTCTTCGACGAGGAGAACACACAGGTGGTGGACGCGTTCCTTGCTTCTCCCGAGGGTGCCGGCTTTAGCGTGGCGCCGCTTTCCGAGGCGCAGATTCTGCAACTTCCCGAGTTCGATCAGGCCAAGAAGCTGTTAGCCGTCCGTCAAAACGACCGTGGCCTCTTCCAAAGCGTGCCAGTAAACGCCGACTCCTACGACGGTCACTTCTGCGCCCGCCTGGTCCACAAGTAACTACTAAGTTGCGGTGAAATAGGGATTGAAAAGCCGCTTCTACCCGCCAAACAGTCCTTATTTCACCGCAACTCATAAGGAAACCTGGGTAGCTAAAGAATCAGCCCCGCGATTGGTGTTGGTCGCGGGGCTGTTTGGTTTCTAGTGGCTGTGCGGGCAGTTGGCGCAGCAGCCGCTGGTGGCGCTGGTGCTGGAACCACCACTGCGCTGGTCGGTGTTGTAGAAGCCGCTGCCCTCAAACTTGATGCCGCTGGCCGAGAACGTCTTGGCTGCCGGGGCACCGCAGCTGGGGCACACGACCTCGGGAGTCTCGGGCATGGGATGCTCAACCTCAAACACGTTGCCGCAGCTCGAGCACTTGTAATCGTAGCGCGCCATAATACTTCCTTTTCAGCACAAAGCGGGCAGATCGCTCTGCCCGCAAAAATTCAAACAGCTGTAACTGTACCCTATATCGGGGGTTTTATCACGCTTCGCCCCAGAATCTATGAGTGCTGCGCAGGAGCTTCGCAGTTTTCTGTTCGGCCGCTGCGATGTCGGCCTCCTGTGCCTGCCACGTCCAGTTGCCCGTGGCTACGCCCGGCACGTTCATACGTGCATCGTCGCCCAGCCCCAGCACGTCCTGCAGCGGCATCATCACGAGCGGAGCATCGCTTGCCAGGGCATTGCTCATGAGTTCACTTGCCATTTCAATGCCGCTCGGCTCGTCGTCGCCCGCAAAGGAGTGCGTGCACCAGCCGGCAAGCGTCGAAGTGTCGTGTGTCGAGGTATACAGGATCTTGCCCGGTGTGGGATGAATTCCGCAACGAACGTCGTAGTCGCTAAACTCCAGCACGTCCATGCCGGGGAAGCCGCAGGTCGAAGCCATGGCGCGAACACCGGGCGTCAAATAGCCCAGGTCCTCAGCGATAAAGTTGAGAGGACCCAGCTCGTCATAGGCGGTCTGGAACAGGTCTTTGCCCGGTCCTGCCAGCCAGCGGCCGTCGGCGCAAGCCTTGCCCGCGGGGATACTAAAGTAGCTGTGGAAGCCCAGGAAGTGATCCAGACGCACGCGGTCGTAGAGCGAGAACGCACGACGCAGGCGATCCATCCACCATCTATAGCCGTTCTGCTTCATGTGGTCCCAGCGGAACGTCGGGTTGCCCCACACCTGACCCTCGGGCGCAAAGTTGTCGGGCGGCGCGCCCGAAATCTCAATCGCCTTGCCGGTATCGGACAGCCAGAAGTTCTCAGGTTCGCTCCACGCGTCTGCTGAATCGTCGGACACGTACATAGGAATATCGCCGATGACCTCGATGCCCTTCTTGTGCGCATAGTTCATGAGCTCGCACC
>USPT01000107.1 GCA_900556705.1 uncultured Collinsella sp. | reverse complement strand
GCCGCCGCTATCATCGACGGCACGGTGCGCGAGGGCGATCAGGTGACGGTCGATGCCGGCAAGGACGGCGGCTTTACCGTCGTGTGCGACAACACGCCGGCGGCCACCTACGAGGTTCCCGACGCCGAGTAGATTTTGGGACATGCCTTAAAATCTACCAGCCGTCTCTAAACACCAAGGGCGGCGGATCCAATTGGGTCCGCCGCCCTTTTTCGTGCGACAATCGATGATGTTGAACGGATGCGATGCGAGGAGCTATGCAGATGAAAGACGAGATCAAGACAAGCGCGCCGGCGCTCAAGCCCACGTCCAAACCGGCGCCCAAGCCGCGCGACCCCTATATCCGTGCCGAGAACGAGGACGACGACGGCTACGATCCCTACAGTGATCGCCGCCCCGAGCGCGAGCCAATGTTCGAAGCCGACCCGTGGCGCTGAGTGCCACCCAAAAGGTCACCAATTAAGTTGCGGTGAAATAGGGACTGTTTTGCAGTTTGACCAGCAAAAACAGTCCCTATTTCACCGCAACTGCGTTAGGGATCTTTCTACAGGGGGAGGGTAGTCAAAAAAGCCCCGTCCCAAATTGACTGCTCGGGGAGTCGCATTCGAGCTCGGTTGTCCTCTTAGCCACTCGATATCCTTCGGAGCAATAACAGTGAAAAAACTTGCGTAAGTGTTAATCAAGCTACACACAATCTTGCTCTCTAATTAATCAAGAATCAGTATAATTTTGATTAGCTAGAGAGCAAGATTGGAGAATCATGGCATTCAACGACTTGATCGCCCAGAAAATAAAGGACTTTGAACAGCAGGGGGTTCCGCAGGTCTTTGAGCGAGACCTTGATCTAGGAAACCCACAGGAGCCAAAGCGCGACAACATCGTAAATGTGATTGTGGGGGCCCGCCGTTGTGGAAAGACGTATCGCCTGTATCAGGAGATGCGGCGGCTTCAGAGCCGGGGCGTCGAGCTTGACCGGATGCTTTACTTCAATTTTGAGGATGAGCGCTTGCGCCCGTATGAGCCATCGTTGCTGGCGGACGTGCTTGACACGTTCTATGCGCTGTATCCTGCTGCTCGAACCGAGGGCTCTTACATTTTCTTTGACGAGATCCAGGAAATTCCCGAATGGGGTGCGTTTCTGCGGCGTGTAGTCGATACGGAGAAAGCGACCGTCTATGTGACGGGATCTTCTTCTAAGATGCTGTCCTCAGAACTTAAGAGCGAGTTCAGGGGTCGTTCTCTTGTGCGAGAGCTTTTTCCGTTGAGTTTTTCGGAATACGTTCGATATAAGACGGGGAGCGTTCTCGAGTCAGATGCGACCTTTTCCCCGAGCGATGCAGCGCTGCTTCGACATCATCTGATCGGGTATCTTGAACGAGGGGGATTCATCGCGACACTTGAGCAGACGCCTGCAGACGCGATTCAGCTGCTACAGGAATATGCTTCGCGAACGGTCGCCATGGACGTCGTTGAACGTTACGACGTCAAGAACCCTCGCCTGGCATCGCTGTTCTTGACGCGGTGTATGGCATCTTCGGGACGAGAGCTGTCAGTGAACAAAGTGTACAACGAGTTCAAGAGCAGACAGATACCCGTCAGTCGTAATTCGCTCAGCGACTTACTTGAGTATTATGAGGACGCCTACCTGTTATTTTCTGTGCCGGAGTTCACGCGTTCACTGGCAAATAACATGCGGTCTGCGTCTAAGGTCTACGCTGTCGATCCTGCGATGTTTGGAGCATTCTCTCCCGCATCAGCATTGGACCAGGGCCAGAGGCTCGAGACCGCAGTGTTCAATGCGCTAAGAAGAAGGACTCCCGCGGTGAGGACCGGCTCGGTCTGCCGCCTGCTGATCAAAGAGAAGAGCAAAAGCCATGAGGTGGACTTTGTGGCTGGGGACGCGCTTCTCATGCGGGCTTATAGCCTGATTCAGGTGAGTGCGGATATGGCAAGTGAGAAAACGCGCGAGCGCGAAATTGCCGCGCTTGATGCCTCGATGGCCCAGTTTGATCTTGGCGAGTCGGCAATCGTTACCATGGATGAACAGACCGATATTCCATGCGAGCACGGTGTGGTACACGTTATGCCCGCATGGAAGTGGCTCCTTGCCTAATCATCTATGGACCTGTGGGGTCAGGACCTCCTGGCTCCTTCATCACAGTTGGGGAGCACCTTGCTGCGCCAGGCTAGTCCTGGGCTTTGATGCTCGGCAGCAGGATCTGCGCGAGGTAGTCGGTCTCGAGTTTGGTCGCGGCGTCTGCCTTGCCGTCTTTACCCACCAGGTCGTTCTTGATCTGGCTATACGTATAGCGGTTGCCGGTCGTAAGCTCGACAAGCTCAATGGCCGTGTCCATGGGGTAGGTTGACACGGGGTTCTGCGTCCGTCCGTTGATGGTCTGGGGCACCACGTACGGATAGACGGGGCCGCTGGCGTAGACGGTATAACCGTTGCCTAGATTGGCCGCGCCCAAAACCGTATCGCCTTCATCGGGCGTAAAGCTCTCGCCCTCGCGCACCGCGACGAGTGTCACGAGCGGCGTATTGGCGTCGTCGCCCAGATAGATGCATAGCGTGCTTCCGTTTTGCCAAGTTGCGACCTTGCCGTACCACTCGACGGGAATATCGAGCTGGTAGAGGTCGGTTGCCTTGTGGCGAGCGTCAGCATCACGGGACGCCTGTGCCTTTTGCGCGCTCACGGCATTGACGGCGGCGTCGCGCCGCGCGGTTGCTGCCTGCTGGAGCACTTTGGCAGCCGCGGCGGAGCTCGCGCCTTCCTCCTCGGCATATTTGGCGGCGGCATCGATCTGGTCGTCGGTTACCGTGTCGGCCGAAGGCACCTTGAGCTTAAAGGTAGCCTGGGCACTTAAATCCTGTCCATCGCTCTTAACGGTGACCTGCGTCTTGGTGGTCGGGACGGTGTAGATGGTGCCGTCGGCCGCGATGGGGGAGGCAGCGATGGAGAGCGTGTAATCGCCGGGCAGCAGTTTGATGCCGCGGCCGTGTTCGTCAACATAGAGCGTTTCGCTCACGGAGGAGCCATCAGCGTCCTGACCGCTCACCTGTACGGGAATCTTGGAGCCGGTAGAACAGTCGAGGCCCGCGGCATGCACGCCAATCTGCACTGACATCATCGTGTGGGCATTGGCGGCGACAGCGGCAGCCTGCTCTTTCTGATATCCGTTCCAGGCGGCATAGCCTGCGCCGCCGGCGACGAGCGCGACGGCCACGACACCGGCGACCATCAGATTGCGGCGCTTGGGCGACATCTTGCGATGGCGAACCTCGGCCTCGCGTGCTGAGGGAACGGACGGTAGGGGGATATCGCCCATGGCGATGGTCTCGTCCACGGCAGGCGCAGAGCCCAGGCCAGGAAGCTCGCGGGTCAGCGAATCCTCGGCCGGCAAGCTGTCGAGCAAGATGGTTTCCTCGCTCGTGTCGGATTCGGGCTGGTCGTCGGCCTCGCATTCGGTGTCTTCGTGATCTGCCTCATCTTCGGTAGGCTCGACGTCGTCTGCATCCTGATCATCGGACTGCGCCCCGGCTTCCGACTCATCCTGCACATCAACGCCCGAATCGTCAAACGCAATCTCATCAAGTGAAATCCGGTCTAGGCTCTCCAGGGCTTCGGCACACGCTTCTGCATCTTGGGCCGCATCCTCTTGGCCCATCGTCTCATCATTCATACATCCCCCAAGCTCAATATCGGGACAACAATGTACCCAAAATTGGGGTCACATAGAGCTGTCAGGCGGTTGGAAATCTGATTTTATCTGTGAGAGAGGTTTTGCATATGTGCGTGAATGCGCGCAACAACAAAAAGCCCCGGAAAGCGGGCGAATCGCTTTCCGGGGCTGCGCATGACGCGCGATTGCGGCATCGGCTAAGTTTGCCTACATCCAAATGTGGACGGAATAAACATGTTACTCGGCGTGTGCGTAATCCACCTTGGCGCGGCGAGCGGTAGCCTTCTCCCAATCGCTGGTGCCCTCAAAGACATCCTGCTTGTAGGGATTGCGGCCGAGCTTCTTGG
>USPT01000106.1 GCA_900556705.1 uncultured Collinsella sp. | reverse complement strand
CGCAGGCCGCGGGCGCCGGTCTTGCGGGCGAGCGCCATGCGGGCGATCTCGTGCAGGGCCGCGTCCTCAAACTCAAGCTCAACGTCCTCGAGCTGGAACATCTTACGGTACTGGCGCACCACGGCGTTCTTGGGCTCGGTCAGAATCGACACCAGGTCGTCCTCGTCGAGCGCCTGCGTCTGGGTGACGACGGGCGTACGTCCCACGAACTCGGGGATCATGCCAAAGGCGTTGAGGTCCTGCGGGAGCACCTGACGCAGCAGGTCGTTCTCGTCGACCGAGGTGGGGCCGGCGATCTCGGAGTTAAAGCCCACGCCCTTGTTGCCCACGCGATCGGCGATGATCTTGTCCAGACCCACAAAGGCACCACCGCAGATGAACAGGATGTTGGTCGTATCGATCTGCAGCAGCTCCTGCTGGGGATGCTTGCGGCCGCCGGTGGGCGGAACGCTGGCCACCGTGCCCTCAAGAATCTTAAGCAGCGCCTGCTGAACGCCCTCGCCCGAAACATCGCGGGTGATGGAAAGGTTCTCGGCCTTGCGGGCGATCTTGTCGATTTCGTCCACGTAGATAATGCCCACCTGTGCGCGCTCAATATCGCCATCGGCGGCGTTGATGAGCTTGAGCAGGATGTTCTCCACGTCCTCGCCCACGTAGCCGGCCTCGGTAAGCGCAGTGGCGTCGGCGATGGCAAACGGCACCTCGAGGATGCGCGCGAGAGTCTGGGCCAGCAGGGTCTTACCGGTACCGGTAGGACCGAGCAGCAAGATGTTGGACTTGGCGAGCTCTACCTCGTCCATATCATTGTCGAGCTGCGAGTCCAAGCCGTCGTCAAAGGCAGACACCGCGGCGCCGCCCTCAATCACGCGGCGATAGTGGTTATACACGGCCACCGACATGGCGCGCTTGGCGTCCTCCTGACCCATAACATAGGCCGAAAGCTCGTCATAGATCTCGTGCGGCGTCGGCACGCGCGTGATGACCTGACGGTCGTCCTCGAGCTCAAAGCCCTCAGTCTCGGGGTCCACGGCGGGCTGGGATGCAGCCTGACCGTGGTCGTTGAGGAAGCCCGGCAGCTTGCCGTTGCGGGCAGCGTCCATAAAGTCCGAAGCCAGCGACTCCTCCAAGATCTCGGAGCAGGCGGCGACGCACTCGTCACAGATAAAGATGTTGGTCGGGCCCTTTACGAGGCGACGAACCTGGCCCTGCTCTTTTCCGCAGAAGGAGCAGCGGATGGGGTTGCCGTTCTCGTCAAAGTTGTCCTGCATGTTTCCTGCCATCCTAGGCGTCCTTCGCGGCGAGATCGCGCGAGGTGACGATACGGTCGATCAGACCGTAGTCGAGGGCCTCGGAAGCGGTCAGGTAGTTGTCGCGCTCGGTATCGGCCTGGACCTTCTCGATGGGCTGGCCCGAAGCGTCGGACAGGATCTGGTTGAGCTCGCGGCGAGTCTTCTTGATCTCCTCGGCAACGATCTCGATCTCGGTCTGCTGGCCCTGGGCACCGCCGCTGGGCTGGTGAATCATGACCTTGGAATGCGGCAGGCAGAAACGCTTGCCCTTGGCGCCGGCCGAAAGCAGCACGGCGGCCATGGACGCGGCCATACCGACGCAAATGGTCGAGACCTGCGGCTTGATGAAGTTCATGGTGTCAAGAATCGCCAGGCCGGAGTAGACCTCGCCGCCGGGCGAATTGATGTAGAGCGAGATATCCTTCTCGGCATCCTGGCTCTCAAGATGCAGCAGCTGGGCAACGACCAGGTTGGCGCTCACGGAGTTAATCTCCTCGCCCAAGAAGATGATGCGGTCGTTGAGCAGGCGCGAATAGATATCATAGCTGCGCTCACCGCGCGGCGTCTGCTCGATAACGTATGGCACGAGGGCGGAATCGAACTTGGCGATCATACGCATCTCCATTTCTCTCTTGCGGACCAAATTGGTTCTAGATAAACGTACGGTGCCCGCATGCTATGCATTGGCTGGCACCGTACGAAGCAACCGGATAACCGGTGTATAACTTTACCCCATCACGGGCACATGCATGCGCTCGCGAGCAAGGTGGCGAGAATTACTCGGCGTCCTTGGCGGTCTCGTCGACCTCGGTCACCTTGGCGTTCTCGACCAGGTGGTCGACGGCCTTGGAGCGACGGATGGACTCGCGGACGGCAGGCATACGGCCATCGGCGATGAACTCGGCCTTGGAAGCCTCGACGTCCTTGACGCCGGCCTTCTCGAACTCGGCGTTGATGTCGTCCTCGGTGACCTCAATCTTGAGCTCACGCGCGAGGGCGTCGAGAGCCAGGGACTCACGGGCAACGTCGTTGGCCTGCTTGTGAAGGTCGCCGATGAACTGCTCCATGGTCAGACCGGAAGCGGGCAGCCAGGTGTCCAGGGTCATGCCGCGGGCAGCGAGGTTGGACAGGAAGTTCTGGCCAAGCCCCTCAAAGACGGACTGCTCGTAGTCGGCATCCATCTCGTCGAGCTGCAGGCGCTCGGCGAGAGCGGAGACGCAACGGTTCTCCTTCTCGGCCGGGAGGCGGGAAGCCTTGTCCTGCTCGATCTCGAGCTTGATGGCGTCGCGCATAGCGTCGATGCTGTCAAAGCCAAAGTCGGACTTGACGAGCTCGTCGGTGAGCTCGGGAGTGTTGCGAACCTTGATGCCCTTGACGGTGACCTCGACGGTGTGGGTCTCGGCCTCCTCGCCCTCCTCGACCTCGTCGGTCCAGGTGACGGACTTGACGTCGTCAACATTAGCGCCGATCAGGGCCTCGTTGAACTCCTTGGGGTTGCTGTCGCTACCGGCGATGAGCATGCGGCCCTCGGCGGCAAAGCTGTCGGCGTTCTCGACGGCCTTGAGGTCGACGGTGACGTAATCCTCGGCCTCGACGGCGCGACCCTCGACGTCCTCGAAGGTGGCACGGTAGTTGAGGAGCATCTCGACCTGGTTGTTGATCTCGGACTCGGTGACCTCCGCAGGAGGCATCTCGATCTCGACGGCGTCGAAGGAGGAGAGCTCGGCAGCAGGACGCAGGGAGAACTCGACGGTGTAGGTGTAGTCCTCGTGATCCTTGGCGAGGTCGAGCTCCTTGTAGTCACCGTTCTTGGTGGGGACGATGTCCAGCTCGTTGAGGACGGCGGGCTCGTTGGCGGCGATCAGGTCGTTGGTGGCCTGAGCGAGGGTAGCCTCGGCGCCAAGAGCGGAGTCGATGACCGGACGGGGGGCCTTACCGGCGCGGAAGCCCGGGAAGCGGTACTTCTTGGCGGTGTCCTTGTAGGCCTTCTTGATCGCGGCGTCGACGTCGACGGCCGGGATGGTGACCGTAGCGGTGAGCTTGGCGTCCTTGACGTCAGAAGCGGTGATGTTCAACACGTTCCTCCTCATACTGCCCAGCTTATCTGAGGTGCTGGTACCTTTATGCAACAAGCGTCGCGAGGGCATAAACCGACGCGAGTGCGTTGGTGCGGGCGAAAGGACTCGAACCTTCACGGGAATCCCACCAGAACCTAAATCTGGCGCGTCTACCAATTCCGCCACGCCCGCATGAGCGCACAGACTAGGAATGATAGCAGATACGAACGGCAAGCGCACGCACACCTTTTACAGGCTCACGACCTCACCATGAGTGCAAAAGGCGGGGCGAGTTGCCCCGCCCCGCCAATTACGACTTGTTCGCTGACCCGCTACTCCCCCAGCAGGGCCTTCTCGGGCGTGATGGGCAGCGAGCGGACCTGATGTCCGGTGGCGTGTGCCACGGCCGAGGCCACGGCGGCGAGCGGCGTGTTGATGACGGCCTCGCCGATCGACTTGGCGCCAAACGGGCCCGTCGGCTCGTAGCTCGGCTCAAAGGCCACGCGAATGCTGCCGATATCCAGGCGCGTGGGCAGCTTGTAACTCATAAAGTTGCCGGTGCGCAGGCGGCCGCGCTCATCGTGCTCAACGATCTCGTAGAGCGCGTGACCGATACCCTGGGCAATACCGCCCTCGGCCTGGACGCGCGCGAGCGCCTCGTTGATCACGGTGCCGCAGTCGACGGC
>USPT01000105.1 GCA_900556705.1 uncultured Collinsella sp. | reverse complement strand
TTGACTATGCCGCCTCGACGCCCATGCGCGCCGAGGCGCTCCTTGCGCAGCGCGAGTACGACGACAGCGAGATTGCCGGCGTCAACCCCAACTCGCTGCACTCGCTTGGCCGCAAGGCCGCCGCACGCCTAGAAGTCGCTCGTCGCGAGATCGCCCGTAGCTTTGGCGCACGCGTTCGCCCGTCCGAGATCATCCTTACCAACGGCGGCACCGAGGCCAACCAGCTGGCGCTGCTCGGTCTTGCCGAGGGTGCTCGTCAGCGCGATCGCAAGCGCGATCGTGTAATCGTTTCGGCCATCGAGCACGATTCGATTCTGGACAACCTGCCGCTGCTGCGTGCCGCCGGCTTTACTGTCGACTTGGTGCAGCCCTGCCGCATGGGCTACATTGAGCCTGCCACGCTTGTCGAACTGCTCGGCAACGACGTGGCGCTCGTGAGCATCATGGTTGCCAACAACGAGACCGGCGTGGCGCAGCCCATCCGCGAGCTTGCCGCGGCCGCACATGCTGCCGGCGCCCTGTTTCATACCGATGCCATCCAAGGGTACTTGCATATTCCGCTCGATGTCACCGAGCTGGGCGTCGATGCTATGACCGTTGCCGCGCACAAGATCGGCGGCCCCGTGGCATCCGGCGCGCTCTACCTTAAGAGCCGCACGCCGCTGCGCCCGCGCATCTTTGGCGGCGGACAGGAGGCCGGTCGTCGTGCCGGCACGCAGGACCTGCGTACACAGCTTGCTTTTGCCGCTGCCGCTTCCGCGCTGTTGCCGAACGTGGCCCAGGAGCGCGCGACGCTGCAGGTCTTATCCGATAAGCTCTACGCCACGCTTACGGCTCATCCGCGTATTCATGCCACCATGGGCGACTACGCACAGGCCGATCGTCTGCCGGGCATGGTTTCCATCTACGTCGACGGCATGGACTCCGAGGAGCTCATCATCAAGCTAGACGCCGCCGGCTTTGAGGTATCGGCCGGTTCTGCCTGCTCGAGCGGCAGCATGGACCCGAGCCATGTTCTCAGCGCCATGGGTATTGGCCGCGAGCAGGCCCTGGGTGCACTGCGCATCTCCTTCGATGACCGTGTGAATCCGGGCGATCTGGACGAGTTTGCCCAGACGCTGCTCTCGATCGTGGGTGCCGCATGATCGTCGCCGAGCTTGAACGTGCGCTGCTGGCGCGCTACCCCAAGATGGACGCCGAGGGCTGGGATCATGTTGGGCTATCTGTGGGAGATCCCGCTGCTGAGATCACCGGTGTTGCCTGCGCGCTCGATGCGACCGAAGCTAATGTTCTCCGCGCCCAAGAAGCCGGTGCAAACGTGCTGCTGACGCATCATCCTGTCTATATCAAGGCGCCCGAGGCGTTTTGTCCAGCGGATACCACTCGCCCCCAGTGCAGCGCGGCACTCTATGAGGCGGCCCGTTGCGGCGTGAGCATCATATCGCTCCACACCAACCTGGACCGCTCGCACGAAGCCCGTGTCTGCCTGAGCGAGCTGCTGGGTGCCGCACCCGTGAGCTCACTGGAGCACGTGGACGACCCCGAGGCAACCGGCCTGGGCGCGCTTGCAACGCTCAACGACCCGTACACGCTGCGCGATCTTGCCACCCGTGCTGCCACGGCCTTCGGCAGCGACCCGCGTGTGTGGGGCGAAGCCGATCGCCCGTGCCGCACCGTCGCCATTTTGGGCGGCTCCCTGGGCGACTTTGGAGAGCTCGCCATCGCCGCCGGTGCGGATGTTGTCGTGACGGGCGAGGCAGGCTATCACGTGGCGCAGGACCTTGCCTTGCGTGGGCTACCGGTGATCTTGCTCGGCCACGACCGCTCCGAGGAGCCGTTCGTTGATATATTGATGAACTCTGCAGTTGACGCCGGGGTCGACCCCCGTCATGCGATTAAAATACTGAACCCTTGCCAATGGTGGACTGTGACAAAAGGAGAGAACTTATGAGCGCCGGCGCTACGCTACTCAAGCTGCAACAGATCGATTTGGAGCTCGCCCGCAACAAGAGCGAACTTGCCAATATGCCGGAGCTCAAGGAGCTCGCTTCCAAGCGTAAGACCTACGTTAAGCTCAAAGCCGAGATGACCAAGCTCTACGCCCAGCGCAAGGACCTGGACATTGAGCTCGACGATCTCAACACCACCGAGATTCAGACCAACAACGCCATTGAGGCTGCCAAGAAGCGCCACGTCGACGGTTCCGACTACCGTGAGGTTCAGGACCTGGAGAATGAACTCGCAACCCTGGCCAAGCGTCTGGACAAGATTGAGCACACCCGCAAGGACGTCGTTGTCGCCCATAAGGAGGCGCTCGACCGCGAGGCCCGCGCACAGGCAATTATCGCCAAGTTCGAGGAGGGCGTGAAGGCCGATACCAAGGCCGCCCGCGCTAAGGCTGCCGACCTGCAGGCTCAGATTGACGCCGCCACTAAGGAACGCACCGCGCTTGCCGCCACGCTGCCGGCCGACGTGCTCACCGACTACGAGCGTCTGCTCAAGCAGTTCCGCGGCCTGGCCGTCGAGGCCATCCAGGGCAACATCCCCACAGTCTGCCACACCGCGCTGCAGGCATCGTCCATGAGCGACCTCAACCACGACGGTAGGTCAATTACGCACTGCCCGTACTGCCACCGCCTCCTGGTACTCCCGAGCAAGGAAGCTTAAACGATGACGGCATCCAACAATTCAATGCAACTTGAGGGAAAAACGATCCTGCTGGGCATTACCGGCGGGATCGCCGCCTATAAGTCGTGCAATATCGTGCGCCTGCTGCAAAAGCGCGGCGCGCGCGTCAAGGTCGTTATGAGCGAGCATGCCACGGAGTTCGTGGGGCCGCTTACCTTCCGCGCGCTCACCAACGAGCCCGTTGCCGTGGGCCTATTCGACGATCCCTCCGACCCCATCCACCACATTTCGCTGGCGCAGGAGCCCGATCTGGTGGTCGTGGCGCCCGCGACGGCCAATATCATCGCCAAGATGGCAAACGGTATCGCCGATGACCTCATCTCCACCACGCTGCTTGCGACGCCGCGACCCATCGTGATCGCACCCGCTATGAACAACGGCATGTGGAAGGCGCCGGCGACGCAGGCCAACATGGCCACGCTGCGCGAGCGTGGTGTCCATGTGGTGGGACCCGGCAGCGGCTACCTTGCCTGCGGCGACGTGGACACGGGACGCATGAACGAGCCCGAGGACATCGTCGAGGCCATCTGCGAGGTGCTGAACCCCGTCCCGCAATACCTTGCGGGCAAGCGAATCGTGATCACCGCCGGCCCCACGCACGAGCCGATCGACCCCGTACGCTTCATCGGAAACCGGTCGTCGGGCAAGATGGGCATCGCCCTGGCGGGGGAGGCCGCTCGCCGCGGTGCTGCGGTCACGCTTGTGCTGGGGCCGACATCGCTCGATGTTCCCCACGGCGTGGAGTGCGTGCGCGTGCAGACCGCCGAAGAGATGCTGCAGGCAGCGCTGAGCGCCTTTCAGACGGCTGATGCGGCCATTTGTGCGGCCGCTGTCGCCGACTACACCCCCGCGACCCCTGCCGACCATAAGCTCAAAAAGGCCAACGAGCGCCTGGATCGCATCGAACTGGTCGAGACGGTCGATATTTTGGCCGAGCTCTCGCGCCAAAAGGGAGAGCGGTGCGTGATCGGCTTTGCGGCCGAGACCGATAACGTCGTGGAGTACGCGCAGCGCAAGCTTGCGCGCAAGGGTTGCGATGCCATTATCGCCAACGATGTCTCGCGCGCCGATTCGGGCTTTGGAACCGATACCAACAAGGCCTGGATCGTGAGCAAAGCGGGCACGCAAGAACTTCCCGTGCTAACAAAACCCCAGCTCGCAGATACAATTTTGGACTTGCTTCAAAATATTTAAAAAAGTTCTTGCACAAGGGCAAAGTTTCGGGTTAATATACTCCCTGTTGCGAGCGAGAGCACAGCAACAAACAAAGGCTTCGGGACGTGGCGCAGCTTGGTAGCGCACTTGACTGGGGGTCAAGGGGTCGCTGGTTCGAATCCAGTCGTCCCGACCAGAAGTTTGCA
>USPT01000104.1 GCA_900556705.1 uncultured Collinsella sp. | reverse complement strand
AATGTCCTTGATTCTCATCTGCGCCATAACGCACCCCGTTTCCCAATTGTCGGCGATCTGAGCCATTTTAGGCATTTTTTAAAAATCTCGGTTGCAAAACGCTGTAGGTGAGCAGCGTCGTTTTTGCGTCTCGAGCAGATGCGATGATGGGCTAAATAGACGAGTCTTTAGACAGCTCAAAATAGTCGGGATGCAGGGCGATAACCGGGCCCTGCTCCTCGGGCATCAGGTGCAAGTGCGTCTCTGCCAGATAGCTCGCCGTATCGGTGTCGCCTTCCTTAATGGCCTCCAAAATCCGACGGTGCTGACGACGAATCGGCTCCCAATCCAAATCCTGCGACACCATACGCAACCAGTTGTATCGCTCAAAATGCGTGTTGATGCTCTTCATCCAATCCCACAACATGTGACGGCCAGCAATCTCAAAACACGTCTCATGGAACAGGTTGTCCAGGTCAAAGAAACGACGCGTTTCGCTATGGTCGAGCGACTCGGACTCGGTAAGAATCTGCTCAAGCCGCTGCTTTTGCTCGGGCGAGGAAGCCGAACAGCATTTAATAAGCACGCTTCTCTCGAGCTTCTCACGCAAGAAACAGGCGTTCTCGGCACGCTCCATGCTGATTTTTGAGACATAGGTGCCGCTTTTGGGACGCGTTTCCACCAGCTCCTGCTCACGCAGGCGCACAAATGACTCGCGAATGGGCGTGCGCCCGATTCCCGTCTCCTTTTCCAGACCAATCGCCGAAAGGCGCGTGCCGGGCTTGAGCTCGGCATAGATAATCTTGGAGCGTAATGCGTTGTATGCCTGATCTTGCAGGCTCTGATAATGCTGGTGCTGTTCCATAAAGCCCTCGGATAAACCCTCGGTTAGTCGAATACCACCATGCAATACTATCGCATCCCCCGCCCCCCCTCATAAGTTGCGGTGGAATAGTTCCTGCTCAAGGCCTTCAGCAGCAAAAACAGGAACTATTCCACCGCAACTTCCAACAGTCTTTTTGGGACGGGGCTCTTTTAGCTACCCTGGCCCGCAGATCGGCCCCCTTGCCACAAAAGTGGCCCATCTACTACGTTAACACGGATAGCCTCGGCCATACCGAAAACCGTGAAAACAAAACCGCAGGTAGACAGCTTGTCGATTTTCGAAAAAGCCGGCTATGGTTGACCTCTGCGGCTTAAACGTAGTAGATAGGCCCTATTCGTGGCACAGCACTACTCCATCCCAAATTGGCACCCCGAGCCCTCGTGAGTTGCCAACAAGCTGTTCGCCCAGCGCTTTATCCGCGCGGCATTCGGAAAATAGCACCACCGTAAGAACCCGCGAACAGCGCTATACGTTGCTATATCTCGCTATACTTTGCTATATCTTGCTATACTTTGCTATATCTTGCTATATCTTGAGCAAAGGTGGCTCACATGCAAACAAACCCTTTTAAGCCCACAGCAGGTAAAACACCTCCCACGATTATCGGCCGCGAAGATGTACTTGAAGAATTCAGCGAAGGCCTCACCAACGGGCCTGGTGCCCCTGGGCGCCTAATGCGCATAGCCGGCGTCCGTGGAACGGGCAAGACGGTCCTCCTTGACGAGTGCTCACGTTTGGCGCAAAGCCGTGGCTGGACGGTCATAAAAGAGGTCGCAACCGAGGGACTTTGCCAGCGCATTCTCGAACAGCTGCAACCCAAATTCCAGGCCAAACACGCCAGATTTGAGCCCACCGTAGCTGGCATATCCATCGGCAGCATAGATATTGAGCGAATCGGCCCATCGCTACGCGACGCCATGAGACAGACAATATCCAAGAATGGAAATGGCCTGCTCATCACTCTCGACGAGGTTCAAGACGCAGAGCTCGATGAGGTCCGAACGCTCTCCATTGCGATTCAGCAGGTTATCGGCGAAGACCTTGATATCGCCTTTGTTTTTGCTGGGCTGCCTTCGATGATTGAAAGCATCATCAACGGAAAGACACTTACGTTTTTGCGCCGTGCCCTCCCCTTTGATCTGAAGGCTGTGGCAGTAACCGAAGTGTCGTACTCCCTCGAGGAAACCATTGAAGCGTCTGGCATGGAGTTGCAGCCAGGTATTGCCGGCCAACTTGCCGAGGCAACGCAAGGCTATCCTTTCATGATTCAACTCGTTGGATACTACGCATGGCAGTTGGCAAGACGTGCACATACAGCGATTATTGGAGAAGAAGAAGCCGAGCGTGGCATTGCAACGGCACGCGAACGCTTCTGCGCCATGGTGATTGAGCCCGCGCTGCAGCGCATTCCGCCCACGTGCATCGCTTATCTGCTGAGCATGGCGTCTTTGGGGCAGACGAGCTCGACCAGCATGGTTGCCGATGCCCTAAACAAAACGCCTCAACAGGTGAGCTCCGTCCGCAGCCGCCTGTTAAGAGAATCGATTATCGAGGCTCCTTCGTACGGCAAGGTCTCATTTGCCATCCCCTACATGCGCGACTACCTTTACGAGCACAAAGCCGAACTGGAAGTTGAACTATAGAAACGGCAACTGCCCTGCAAGACGAAAACTGTTCCAGGAGTACTTCTTTGCCAACGCCACCGACGAGGCCATCATCGCCAAGGTCAAGGAGCTCCTGGGCCCTAATCGGACTATCTGCGCCTTCCCGTCGAACGCAAGCGGCGGCTGCCCAGCACACAGGGCAGCCGCCGCTTTTTGCAATCGATTGGTGCAAAGGGGTTGACTAGAGCTCGCAGGCGATCTTGTAGCCGTCACCGATGGCGTCGCGGATGTTGCCACACTTGTTGGCGTCACCCAGCACGTGGGTGGTAACGCCGGCAGCGGCAAGGTCGTCGGCCAGCTTGGTATTGGGACGATAGCCCATGGCAAGCACCAGCGTATCGGCGCCGGCGATGGTGCGGATCTCGCCGTCCTTCTCGTAGCTGATGGCGTCCTCGGTAATCTCGGTCACCTTGGCCTCGGTCAGCACGTGAACGCCCTTTGAGAGCATGCGCGTGATAAGCACCGCGCGGCCGGCGCCGCCCTCGTTGGCGGCGAGCGTCTTGGTCATCTCGATAACAGTGACATCGCGGTTGGCCGGCGACAGGTCGTTGACCAGCGGAGCCAGGTAATCGGCCGTCTCGCAACCGACGGTGCCGCCGCCCACGATGACGATCTTCTTACCCGGGAAAGCCTTGCCACCCAGCAGGTCGTCAGCCGTCATAACCTGCTTAAAGCCCTGCATGAAGGCCGGGACGATGGGCTCGGCGCCATAAGCCAGGACGACCTCGTAGCCGGCGTAGTCGCGCTGAATATCCTCGGCAGTAAGCTCGGTGCCAAATACGCACTTCACGCCAGCCTCAGCAAGACGGCGATACTGGTACTTGATCACGCGGGTGAGTTCCTGCTTTGCCGGCGGAACGGCTGCGATGCGCATCTCGCCGCCCGGCTCGTCCTGCTTATCCACGAGTACCACGTTGTGGCCGCGCTTGGCGGCAATGTAGGCTGCCTCCATGCCCGCAGGACCAGCGCCCACAACCAGTACGTTCTTGGCCTCGGCGGCAGGCTCGTAGCCAGCCTCGTCACGCTCCACGTCCGGGTTGACAGTACAGGAGATGCGCTTGCCAAACATAATGCCGTTCAGGCAGCGCAGGCAGCCGATGCAGGGACGGATATCGTCGGCGTTGCCGGCAGCAGCCTTATTGCAGAACTCGGCATCGCACAGATTGGCGCGGCCCATCATGCAGATGTCGGCGGCGCCGTCCTCGATCAGCTCCTCGGCAATCCATGCCTCGTTAATGCGGCCGACGGTGGCGACGGGAATGTTCACGTGCTTTTTGATCTCGCGCGAGCAGGCGGCATGCGAGGCCTGCTGCGTGCCGGCGGCGGGAATGGCAGAGCCGCGCTTGATGGTGGTACCGCCCGACACATGAATCATGTCGACGCCGGCCTTCTCCAGGCGACGTGAGACGTAGATCATGTCGTTGAGGGTCAGACCGCCATCGGTGTACTCATCGCCCGAGATGCGAACGTCGATGATGAAGTCCTTGCCGCAGCGCTCGCGAATCTCGGCAATGACCTCGAGCAGGAAGCGCA
>USPT01000103.1 GCA_900556705.1 uncultured Collinsella sp. | reverse complement strand
ACAACGTGGCGTTCCAGGGCCAGTTTAGCGACACCGTGATGGAGGACATCCTGGGCGTGGCGCACATTCCGGCGGCCGCCTCGCAGCTGCGTTGCGACGCCTGCAGCATCAACTACATGCTGGGCGCGCTGCGCTATGCCGACGCCATCACCACGGTGAGCCCAACCTATGCCAACGAGATCCAAACGCCCGAATTTGGCGAGGGCCTGGACGGCGTTTTACGCGAGCGTTCGTACGCGCTGCAGGGCATTTTGAATGGCATCGACGTCGCGGGCTTTGACCCGGCGACCGACAAGCGCATTGCCGCCAACTACACCGTCGAGGATCGTTCTGGCAAGGCCGTGTGCAAGGCCAAGCTGCAGGAAGAGCTGGGGCTCGAGGTTCGCGACGACCGTCCGCTTATGGTCATGGTCACGCGTCTGACGCGCCAGAAGGGCATGGACCTGGTCATGTACGCGCTCGACCGCATCCTGGCTGGCGGCGTGCAGGTGGCGGTGCTGGGCACCGGCGACCGCGACTACGAGGACGGTCTACGCTATTTCCAGGACAAGTACCCCGGCACCATGGCCGCACGCATCGAGTTCGATCCGGCGCTGTCGCAGCGCATGTATGCTGCCGCCGATATGTTCCTGATGCCTTCGAAGTTTGAGCCCTGCGGCCTGTCGCAGATCATCGCCATGCGCTACGGCACGCTGCCCATCGTGCGCGAGACCGGTGGCCTGAAGGACACCGTGATCCCGTATAACGAGTTTACCGGCGAGGGGACGGGATTCTCGTTTAGCAACTTTAACGGCGACGAGATGGGCGACGCCGTGTTCCGCGCGGCACGCCTGTTCTGGGATAACCGCGACGCCTGGAACCAGCTGGTCACGCAGGCCATGAGCCAGGACTTTAGCTGGACGCGTTCGGCCGATAAGTATCTGGACCTGTACTTCTTTATGCATCCGGAGATTGAGCGCCCGGCGGCTGTTGTCGACGAGCCTGAGGCTGTTGCTGAGCCGGTGGCCGCTGAGGAACCCAAGGCCGAAGAGAAGTCGGTTGAAGCTGAACCCGTTAAGGCCGAGCCTGAGGTGAAGCTCGAGGTCAAGCCCGCTGCAAAGCCCGCAGCTAAGAAGACCGCGACTCGTAAGACGACGGCCAAGAAGGTCACAGCGACCAAGGCGGCGGCAACAAAGACCACCGCTGCCAAGACAACGACCACGCGCAAGCGCACGACCGCCGCTGCCAAGAAGGCCGCCGAAGCCGAGGCTGCTCCCGAGGTAAAGGCCGATGTCGCCGAGGCCAAGCCGGCCGCCAGTGCTCCGGCAAAGACCGCTGCCAAGAAGACAACGGCAACGAAGTCGACGACTACGACCAAGGCCGCTGCGGCCAAGGCTACCCCGAAGAGTGCCGCAAAGCCCGCCGTCAAGGTCGAGGAGGCGGGCGCCGAGCCCAAGGCCGAGGCAACTGCCGAGGCAAAGCCGGCCGCCAAGACCACCGCGCGTAAGCGCGCAACGACGACGGCCAAGAAGACCACGACCAAAGCTGCTGCCCCCAAGGCAGAGGCCAAGGCCGAGGTAAAGGCCAAGCCGGCGCCGAAGGCCGCTAAGGTCAAGGCCGCACCGAAGGCTACGGCCAAGCCCGAGCCCGCCAAGGAGACTCCGGTCTCCCCCGCCGCTCCGGCAGAGAAAAAGGCCCCGTCCAAGAAGACGTCCGTCCGCAAGGCCACGGCCACCCGCAAGCGCCGCTAGCCCAAAGACGATCCAAAACCTAATCAAACCCTATGCAAGGGGCGCTCCAACCGGGCGCCCCTTCTCTGTAGGTAGTTGGTAAAACGATTTTCTAGGACAACCGTTCGCCGATGGTAAACGGATGTTGTTTATACAGCCTGTGTACAACAGATATACTTACATCCTGTGCGTAAAGCCCATGGCCAGCATGCCATGATTCTATTGAACTGGACCGTACTATGAGATTGATACACAACAGCCGTCTGCCGCAGTTTCGCACTCCGTTTGGCGCTGTGACCACAGGAACTACCCTTTCGCTCTCCGTGATTCTGGAGGATGCCGATCCCGCGCAGGCAACGCTTACGCTGCGCACCTGGGTCGATGAGATCGGTGAGTCTCGGTATCCCATGACGCACGAGGGCGACGGCATATTTAGCGTAGAACTCAAGTGCACTGAACCATGTCTTATCTGGTACAGCTTTATCTGCAATATCGAAGGCCAGCCCGAGGTCCGCTTGGGCGCACCGCAGGGACGCACCGGCGGCGAAGGCGTAACCTACGACTACGCCGAGGTGCCGTCCTTCCAGATTACCGTCTACAAGCACCGCGCGAACCGCCCCACCTGGTACGAGCGCGGCATGGTGTACCAGATCTTCCCCGACCGCTACGCCCGCGACGAGCACTGGCGCGAGCGCACGCTGGCCGAGGTCGAAAAACCGCGTAAGGGCATTCAGCGCCGCATGGTCGAGGACTGGAACGAGCCACCTGTGTACGAGCGCGCCGAGGACGGCTCCATCAAGACCTGGGACTTTTATGGCGGATCGCTCAAGGGTATCCAGGAAGACCTGCCTCGCATCGCCGAGCTGGGCTTTACAGCCATCTACCTCAACCCCATTTTTGAAGCCGCGAGCAACCACCGCTACGACACCGCCGATTACACCAAGATCGATCCGATTCTGGGCACCGAGCAAGACTTTACTGAACTGTGCGAGGTGGCCGAGAGGCTGGGCATTTCCATCATTCTGGACGGTGTGTTCAACCACACGGGCGACGATTCGATCTACTTCAACCGCTATGGCAACTATCCCGGTGTCGGCGCGTGGCAGAGCGAGGACTCTCCGTGGCGCGATGCGTTTTATTTCCACGAGGACGGCTCGTACGACTGCTGGTGGGGCGTGGGCAATATGCCCGCCATCAATGAGAGCTCCGAACTGGTACGCGAGCGGCTCCTGGGCAAGGACGGCGTCATTCGTAAATGGCTGCGCGCCGGCGCTCACGGCTGGCGCCTGGATGTGGCTGACGAGCTTTCGGACGATTTCCTGACCGAGATCAAAAAGGCCGTACTTGCCGAAAAGCCCGACGCGCTGCTGCTCGGCGAGGTCTGGGAAGACGCCTCCAACAAGATCAGCTACGGCCATCTGCGTCGCTACCTGCAGGGCTCCGAGCTAGACTCTGCTATGGATTACCCCTTCCGCGACATGGTCATCGGCTTTTTGATGGGCTACAAAAACGCCTACCAAGCTGCCGAGGATATCGAGACCCTGCGCGAGAACTACCCGCGCGAGGCATTATCCTGCGCGCTCAATCTGCTGTCGAGCCACGACCGCCCGCGCATTATCTCGGTGCTCGGCGGTGGCCCCGACGAGTCGCAGCTGCCCGAGAGTGAGCGCAGCAAATGGCGCCTGGACGAGAACTCCATGGGCCTGGCCAAGAGCCGCTTTTGGCTGGCGACGCTCATGCAGATGACGTTCCCGGGCGTTCCCTCAATCTATTACGGTGACGAGTACGGCTTGGAGGGTCTCACCGATCCGGGCAATCGCCGCACCATGCCGACCAAGGAAAACCTGCACTACTTCGATACGTTCGCGATCGTCAAAAACGCATCTGCTGTGCGCCGCGCGCTGCCGTTTATGATCGACGGTGAGATCAAGGCCTTCGCGCTCAATGACGAGGTGCTGGCCTACAACCGTATCGGTAAAGACGGCGAGTCCGCGACCGTCATCATCAACCGCAGCCTGCGCAATTCACACCGGGTGACGATTCCGGCGCTCGGCGAATGCGCGAGCGATGTGATCAGCGGTCACGAGTGCGAGATCCACAACGGAACGGTCACGCTCGACCTGTACCCGCTGGGCTCGTCGATCATCTATCACCATGCCGAGCAGCGCCTGCAGGAGCCGCTCGATCACGGTGCGGGTGTTGTGTGCCATATCACATCGGTGCCGACCGACGACGGCAAGCCGGGTACGATCGGCGCGCCCACGCGTCGTTTTATCGACCATCTGGCCGCCATGGGCATGCGCTACTGGCAGGTTCTCCCCGTCAACCCCACGGACTTCTTCCGCTCCCCTTACGCCGGTCCTTCGGCCTTTGCAGGCAATA
>USPT01000102.1 GCA_900556705.1 uncultured Collinsella sp. | reverse complement strand
TATCATTGCAGCTCCCCTGTAAACCTAATAATGCTATCGGCGTATTGTATCCCAGCGCCGCGCATGCGTGGTGCAGGGCATGTGAACACCCTCATATGGGACAACAAACCACGCCCCAAAGATTGTAACCCCCTACTTCGTGTGCGGGATACCCAGCACGTCGAGCGCGTTGGCCATAATGGACTGGAACGGCACCGCAGCGGCATCTGAGCCGCTCGGCGTTCCGTCGAGCGTGATGTAGCACAGCACCTTGGGCGATTGTGCCGGTGCAAAGCCCATAAAGGACGACATGTAGTTCTCCTTGAGGTAGCCGCCGTTCTCGTCGGCACGTTCGGCCGTACCGGTCTTACCCGCCACGTCATAGCCGTCAACCGCGCCGCCAACGCCCGTTCCCTCGGACACGACCGTCTGCATGCACGATGTCACCTGGGATGCGGCGTCCTCCGAAATCGCGCGCTCGCCTTCGCCCCAGTCCTTCTCGTCGCCCTTGCTGGACTTATAGAAGTGCGGTGTCATCATCACGCCGCCGTTGGCGATGCCGCCCACGGCACGTGCGATCTCAATCGGCGAGACGGACAGTGCCTGTCCAAAGCTCATCGAGCCCAGCGTGGCGCCGTCATACTGGTCACGCTCCTTGACGATACCCAGGCTCTCTCCCGGAAAATCGACACCCGAGCTGTGACCGATGCCCCACTTGTCCACATAGGCGGCAAAGTCGTCGGCACCGATCTTGCGCCCCACTAGGACAAAGCCCACGTTGGACGAACGGCACATCATCTCGCGCACATCCATGGTCATGGCATAGTCGCGCTTGTCGGCATCGGTGACGGTATCGTCGCCCACCTTGATGCTCGCCGGCACCTCAAACGACGTACTCGATTGCACGACGCCCAAGTCGAAGCCGGCGCCCGCCACGAGCGTCTTAAAGACCGAGCCGGGCTCGTAGGCGTCGGTGACCAGGCGCAGATTCATATCCTCGGTCTTGGCATTCTCCAGATCGGTCTGGTCGTAGGTCGGGTACGAGCAGGCTGCCAAAATCTCGCCTGTCGTAGGATCGGTGACCAGCGCCGAGCCGTTCTTGGCCTTAGTCTTCTCAACTGCCTCTGCCAGGGCATCCTCGGCCGCACGCTGGATATTGACGTCGAGCGTCGTCACGATATCAACGCCGTCGACCGCAGCCACCTTGTTATAGGCACCGCCCGCAATATAGCTGCCGTCCCTCGCGCGCTCGCGTACGAGAGAACCGTTCGTGCCGGTCAGAAGCTTGTTGTATTGCTTTTCGAGACCCGTCAAGCCATCGTTGTCTACATTCACTACACCCAGCACCTGCGATGCCAGATTGCCGTATGGATATACGCGCTTCATGGCCTGCTCAAAAAGCACGCCGGGCAGGTTCTTCTTCTCCAGCGCCGCAACATCGTCTTCGTCCACCTGGCGCTTGATATACACCCAGGTTCCATCGGACTCGACGAGCTTGCGGCAGGTCTTTTTATCGATTCCAGTTGCCTTGACCAGCGCCGACACCGTCTTGTCAACATCCTCGACAAGCTGCGGGTTCACGGCGATGTTGCGACATTCGACCGACGACGCCAACACGTTGCCGTTGCGGTCGTAGATGGTGCCGCGTTTGGCATAGAGGGTCTGCGCAAGCAGGCGGCGCGCATCGGCACGCTCGCGCAGTCTATCGGCTTCGACAATTTGATAGTCGGCAAGGCGAAAGACGCCCAAGCCCAAGCCAAGCCCAATGAAGCCCATGACGGCTTTGCGGCGAGGCAGAGGCGCGCCTGTGAGCCATTCGGTCGACGAACTCTTGCGCGACCTGGTGTTATGCACTTGAGGGCCGCCCGAGCCGCGAAGTCGCGACGCCGGGTCGTTGCCACGGGACTGCCCGGCGTTGTAAGATTGCCGACCCGTTCCTTGATAACCAGAACGTCCCCGCGACGAGGGACGTCCAGAACCGCGGCCCCCATCGGAACCGCGGCGATAGTCATTTGTCATACTCAGCTACCGTCTTGCTACTGAGCGGTCGCGGTCGCGTTGGCGCCCGCGGCTGCATCCTGCGAAAAGTCAAGTGTAACGCTCTCGCTGGGCTCCACCATGCCATAAGCGCCCGCAAGGTCGCGAATGCGCGTGTCGGCGCCATAGACCGAATGCATGACCTCCAGGTCGGAGCTCTCATCGGTCGCCTTTTCGAGCGTGCTGGTAAGCTCGGCGTTGCTGTTGAGCACCTGGGCCGTAACGCCGGCGAGCGCCACGCGGGCGACGCCGATCGTCATGAAGATAGCCGCAATGATGCAAAACGTTTTAAGAACGCTCATGAAAACCGGGCTTACCGCCTGGTTTGCCTGACGGCCCGCGCCCGTGTAGACATCAAAGCGCGGCGCGCGCTGCTCACGGGGAGCAACGGGGGCCTGCGGCGTCTCACGATAGGCGGGCATGGCGTTCATATCATAGGCGAGTGCTGCGCTTGAAGTGTTGTAGCCCATGATATGCCGCCTCCCATCCCGAGTACGTTGGTAGTGTGTTTAAGCTTCGTTTATGGTGCGAGCGGGAGGTCCAATATCGCGCGGTCGCGCCTACAGACGCTGCGCCACGCGGATTTTGGCTGATCTCGCCCGAGGGTTGCGCTCAACCTCATCAGGCTGGGCAACCAAGGGTTTGCGGGTGATGACCTTGAGTATCGGCACGTTGCCGCACACGCACACCGGAATCTCCGGCGGACACGTGCACCCCTGGCTCATCTCCTTAAAGTGGTTCTTTACGATACGGTCCTCGAGCGAGTGATACGAGATGACGCAGATACGTCCGCCCGGGTTGAGCCACCTGGTGGCGGCATCAAGCCCTCGTTCGAGCACATCGAGCTCGTGATTGACCTCGATGCGAATGGCCTGGAAACTTTTCTTGGCCGGGTGTCCGCCATGCCGACGAGCGGCAGCCGGGATACCCGCCTTGATGATCTCGACAAATTGGCCGGTGGTTTCGATCGGTTCTTGCTCGCGGCGGCGCACGATCTCGCGCGCGATCTGCGAGGCGAACTTCTCTTCGCCGTAGACGCGTAGAATCCGGGCGAGGTCGTGTTCGTTATAGGTGTTGATGACCTCAGCTGCGTTTAAGGTGTTATTGCCCGGATCCATCCGCATGTCCAATGGGGCGTCCTCGTTATACGAAAAGCCCCTGCCAGGGATATCGAGTTGCGGTGACGAAACGCCCAAATCGAACAGGAAGCCATCGACCCCGGGCACCTCGGCCGAGCAAAGCAGCTCGTCCAAGTCGCCGAAGTTGCCCTTCAGCAGCCGGTGCGGAACGCCGGGAACCTCGCGGTCCAGACGGGCGCCAGCGGCCTCTAGGGCCATGTCGTCCTGATCGACGCCGAGCAAAAGGCCCGTCTCCCCCACCTGCGCGGCCATCTTTACCGAATGGCCGGCACCGCCAAGGGTGCAATCGCAGACAACGGAGCCGCTCTTTAGCCGCAGCGACTCAAGCACTTCGCCGAGCATGACAGGTTCATGCCGATATTCTTGTGTCAAGATCCCACGCTCCATCCGTTACCCGTGCCTTGCCCTTACGAGAAGAAGAGGTCCAGCAGGGCCTCATCGTCATCGTCCTCATCGGCCGCGGCGCGATCCCAAACCTCAAGGTGGTCGTAGTTGCCCACAACCGTGACCTCGCGGTCGAGGTTCGCCTGCTTGCGGAGAGACTCGGAAAGACCGATACGACCGGCGCTGTCCACGTCCATCGACGTGGTGCGCTTGTTGATCGCCCTCATGAGCTTCTGGTCATTAATGTCACGCGGGTTAAAACCCTCGTGGCCCTCACGACCCGCGAAGAGTCCTTCGACCCACTTATCGAAGGCCTCGGCAGAGAACACGTACAGAGCATCGACATCCAGGGCTTTGAACACGCGAACGTGCTCTCCAAGCTCCTCGCGAAGGGGTGCAGGCAGGGACAGACGACCTTTTGCATCGAGATTGCGCTCGTATGCACCAGTCATTCCCATGTGCGCCCTCCCCTCGGTTACTCAGATGGCACGTACGCGGGGAACCACCCCGCCTGTCGACGTCATCAATAATATGGGGAACTGCCCCATTTTTCAACACCTTTCCCCACCCCTGTCTCTTATACACATCTCCGAGCCCACGAGACAGGCAGAAATCTCG